>JASFLF010000518.1:0-3752 GCA_050118235.1 Gammaproteobacteria bacterium
GGGTGAAGCGTGTTGTCGAGGAGCCGTGTGCGTAAATAGCGCCAGCACGGTTCTGTGAGGGGTTTGGTTTCAACATTAAATGAATTACTATTATGTTCATTGTATTGAAGGGCCGATCTACTCGACCGCCAGGTCTCGTTTATCTACACTGTTATAAATTTAAATAGAAAATATGTGTGAATATTTAAGCGGAGGAGTATGTTACATTTTAGTGGTAATATTTGTTGTGCTCTTCATATCATCAATTGTATTGCAAACAATCATTGTCGATTTAGTAAAAGAAAAACATATAGAAAAATATTTGGAAATAGTAGGCGCTTCAAAAGATTTGTACGAAAAAGGTGTAGAAGGAATGGCGGAATTGGAAATATTTTGGTCTTTTAATAAAGTTTATAAGAAAAATAAAAATTTATTTTCAGATATGAATACCTTATTTTCAATGTATTGGGGGTCAATTTATTTATTTGTAATCATAGGAATATTTGGTTTATTTTTACTAATTCAATGTTGGATATGAAAAATGATTTAACGAGTAATTTCACCCGACGCTAAAAGACATGCGGGTGAATTGAGCGGTTAGCGTAAGACAATGGAAATGAGAAGTGAAGCCGAGGTTCTGACACAAATCGATACGTGGGCACAAGGTGAGACATACGTCCGCGCGGTAATATTGAATGGATCGCGAGCCGATTCTAGGATGCAACCGGATTTCCTTTCTGACTATGATCTGGCGGTCTATGTAACTGATTTGAGGCCATTTCAGGAAAGTGACGGCTGGCTTAAAAGATTCGGTTCCATCTTGGTACGTTGGCCTTTGGCTCCCAGTTCAACATTTGATAGCAACTGGTTAACACGCCTCGTATTGTTCGAAGATGGCGTAAGAATCGACTTCCAAATCACCGAAGCACGCGACATAGGATCAAAGGACTTCGATAACGGTTATCGAGTCATCACCGACAAAGACGATATGACCGGGTCGCTAAACGCGCCTACATTTACGGAGTTCAATATCAAGAAACCGTCGAGAGTTGAATTTGAGGATCTTGTTAATGAATTTTGGTGGGATGCGATATATGTACCTAAACACTTATGTAGGAACGAACTGCCATTTGCTAAATACATGCTTGATAACGCACTACGGTACACCCACCTACATCGCCTGATAGAATGGTATATCGGCTCCCTTCATGACTGGTCAGTCAACCCAGGATGCCACGGAAAGTGGTTTTCACGCTATCTCGATACGGAAACCTGGGCAGCCTACAAGAATTCCTATGCAGGGACCGAAATCGAAGAGAACTGGCGAGCATTTTTCCGGCTAGTTGATCTCTTTGGGCGGCTGGCAGCGGAAACCGCCGAGCATCTGGGATATCCGTATCCGGATGATTTGGAAAAGAAAGTGACAGAGTACGCCGCAAGACTCAGACAGACAGTCGGTGAATCACACTAATCAGCGCGTCCAGCGGATTACCAAAAGCGTCGTGATTTTTGCCAATGTAAAAATATGCGCCATTTTTACCAACCGCTGACGCGTATCGTTAGCGCCAATAAGAAATAGAAAGCATATGCAGAAAGTAACATTACAGAATTACCGTGAAGATAAATACTACCCAAAGGTAATGAAAGCGGTTGAAAACATATTGATTCATGGTAGAGAAGTCGCACCAATTGATGTCTTTGCAAACATGGGAATGATTGAAAAGAAAGATATCGAAAAATGGGAAAAAGGTCGAATTCCTTACTTGGAAATGGTGCTTAAAGGCAGCTTGTCAAAATTAAACAGAGTTTTAGAAATTCTCCGGTTTCACGCGCATGATTTAAACTTAGGACCAAAAGTTACACCATATAAAAATGGTAAAACAGTTTTGCGCTTTTCAAAAACCGGAGAGGCCAAGCGTGAAGAAGCCTATTCCAGGCATTTCGTGAAAATCGGCAAGCAAAGCGCTAACCGGGGCTTTCACTCGACGCCAAAAAACGGCGTGAATGAAGCATAAACGTTAGGCATTCGAAACAATGAAGTCATATTATTGTTGGAAATGTGGTATTGATATGCCATTCCTCGACGAGGATGAATGGCTGCAAGTTGCGCCTCTTCTAAAGGATGCGGCAAATGAAAAAAAGAAATATCGGGAAAAACATAATTGCGATTTAGCAACCGCAAGAAAAAATGTAAAACCCAAAGCTATAAAGAAGTTTGAAGAGCTAACTGGTATGCCTGGTGTGCATTTTGAAATTATCTATCACCATCGGTTAGCTGATTGGGGACCGGAATGTAAAAAATGCGGTCACTTATTTAGAACGCCAAAGGCATCGTATTGTGCGAATTGTGGGCAAAGAATTGAAGAAAATGCCTAACACTCGTTCGGACGCTCATTACGCTGCGCTTCATTCGTACCGCGCAGCTTTAACGTAAGCGAATAATCTTTAACAAAAAGAAAATTAAGGACATCCAGTGCGCCAAGCGAAGCTGGCGCCAAATAGACGGTGAAAGTTCGTTACTCGGAAAGGATTACAATCTGGTTGGATCCTGTGCTACATACGCAACGTCACGTAACTAATTCGCTAAAAATCACGGCTGCTGACACGATGACATCCCGAACCACCACCACTGCAATCTTTATTTTGTTCAACGGTGCCAGTAGAGCCTCCGTTGTGATTGCTTCTTGGGGTGAAATCATTCGCGTGACAACTGGCACAAAAACCTGCGTATTGCGGGAAGTCATAGACAATAATCTCACTATTGCCGTGGCATGTAACACACGTTACTGAAGAATTATGGTTGCCTGGGTAGTCGGTACTGGCGGCATGGGTATAGTTAATGGGTGCCCATGCCTGAGTGGAGTGGCAAACGTTACACTCTTGCGTAGTAATAAAATGTGTCCCTGATTTTCCGATAGCCGTTGTGCCATTGTGACACGAGCTGCAACCACCGGTAATACCCTGGTGATCAAATGTGCCGCCAATGAAAGTTGCGGTGGTATGGCAGTTTGAGCAATCCAATGTCGTTGGTATGTGATCCGGATGTTTACCGCGTGCCGTCACACCATTATGGCAGGAGGCGCAGTTGTTCACGATACCGGTGTGATCGAACACCGCTCCAATAAATGTACTGGTAGTATGGCAAACACCGCAATCCTGATTGGTAGGCACATGCGTGGTTGACTTACCGGTGGCGAACACGCCGTCATGACAGGACTGGCAGTTATCCACTATTCCCGTGTGATCAAACGTTGCCGGTAAGAAACCGGTGGTTTGGTGGCACTGGCTGCAATCGGCATTGGTTGGTACATGCTCGGTAGGTTTGCCCATGGCGTAAGTACCGTTGTGACAGGATGCACAGTCACTCGTTATACCGGTGTGATCATACTTGGCGCCGATGAACGCCGTGGTGTTGTGACAGGCGGAGCAGTCCAGCGTCGTGGGAATATGAGTTACTGACATACCCGTGGCGGACACACCGTCGTGGCAGGAGGCACAGTTGTCCACGATGCCCGTGTGATTGAACACTGCATTCAGGAAAGTTCCGGTGACATGACACACACTGCAATCCTCCGTGGTGGGTAGATGGTCGGCATGTTTGCCGATGGCTATAACGCCGTCGTGGCAGGAGGCGCAGTTGTCCACGATACCCGTATGATCAAACACGCCGGTGGTAAATGTCGTGGTGCCATGGCAGTTGGAGCAATCGTTGGAGGTGGGAATATGGTTCACCGGTTTTCCGATCGCCGACACTCCGTTATGGCAGGAGGCGC
>JASFLF010000519.1:0-3744 GCA_050118235.1 Gammaproteobacteria bacterium
AATAGCAGCAATTCCCGTATTGGCGGCCGCTCATAATAGTTGATATTTAGTTGTTCTACTTGATTGTCTAACCTTCTTGTTAAAACTTCTTGTTAAACCTTCCTGTAACACCTTCCTGTAAAACACAAGTACACCCAGAAGTTGTGACAACCAAAACGCTATGACCCTGGATTTCAATCGCGACCTTCTTGCGCTCTACGGCTTACAGATACCCCTGACTATTTGACGAACCGGAATGAATTAGCGAGAATTCCAGCACTCATCACTCAAAAAACGATTCAGACTATGGAAATCAACGGCCCGTTAATTCTCTCCGTTCAAGAAGATGAGACTTCCCTAAAACGGGAATTACACATTTCCTTTAAACCGGCATTTGAACAAATGGACGTTCCTGGACGAGTTTCCAGGCTTGGGAACTATATGAATGAGTTAGGTGAAGCATTGCAGGAACTGCCAGAGAACGACCCAGATCGATCAGGCATGGCAACGGTATATCAGATTTGCAAAAACTTGCTTGACCACATTCGTGCCGATGAGATTGACTTAAGTGAAACAATTATCATGGAAATACAACCCTCCATCAGTATTGCCAGTTTCGTGAGCGGTCAGTCGTCGATAAACTGAGGGCAGTGCCGTAAATTGCCTACCCTCCGTGCAATTTCATGGAGACTGTGAGTTAAAATCGAACTCCCGGCCCGTTCCAGGTAAGCCCATTACTCATATATGTCATGAAATACTCCAGATTCCGATACTCTTCGCTTTGCGGTTCGAAAGGTTTAACCGCCATTTGATTGAGGCAGCCCTTGATTCGGCGATGCAACGTGCCAACATTTCCCCACTTGGACCGATAAACCGGAAAATGCGACACTTGCCCCAAACCAGGCCCCAGAATATTGCCCCGCAATGACCTGCCCGCATAATCCACATGACAATGTGCGCAGGACAAATTCATCATACCCCGCCTTGCATAATAAAAGTGTTTGCCTTTTTCGTAGGCTGCCAACGCCGCCGGGTGTTTGGATGGATCTTCAACATTTATGGGCAATCCGCGGCTCATGGAAGCCAAATACGCCAAAATGGACGCCATAGGCCCTTGTTCATACTTCAGCGGTTTTTCGCCGTTTTCGATTAGACACGTGTTAACCGCCACGGCCAGGGTAACCACCTGGCCTTTTTCTAAGTCAAAATAAGGGTATTTGGCGGCAACGCCCGTACCATCGCCATTAAAACAACTTGCCAGGGTTTTGCCATTATTCAAAGGTTGACTTATCAACGCTTCACCTTCATCAACGGCGATTTCATAAGGTGGAAGTTCTTCAATGGACTCCCATTGCTCTCTCACTCCCTGGTCGATGGCGTAAATACCATTGATGAATTCATCAAATTGGACTTCCGGAAAGCGCTGTTTGAAGTAATTTTGATAAGCCAGTCGGTCCTCTTCCGGGCTGGCCTGCGATATAACCGGCAGGCAGAGAATTAATGCCACCGGCCAGTATTTGCACCCATATTTCATAAAAATCCCCCTTATGCTTATACAGCTATTACAACCGTTCGCCATGGGAAGCTGTTATTTTATTTATCGTTTTGTCGTACTATCGACACACTTGAATCCGGGAGCTATTGCAGATCTCGGGTACGCTTGATTGTGACACAGCTTACGGGTTAATTGCGATCGTGAATAGTTTTTATGACATGGCCACAAAGTATATAAGAATCATTGATGAATGTCATTCAAGCGAATATCAGAGCGCGCCTATCGACCCGGAGCCGGTGTCAGGTTTGTTGACTAGCACATCTACAAAGTAATTACCTGCCTGGCGGAAAATAAATAGTGTCGGCACGGCAACAGTACCGTAAATACGATCACCGCCACATGGGGGCCCGCAAGGGTCAGTCGGTTAATCACATTTTCTCTTAATTTTCATTAGGTTATTTATAATATTCTGGTTCCGCAAGCTCCGGCCGGAAGCGGATTGAAATCTTCGCCGAAACGCCTTATGGTATCCAATCCCATTGCCACAATTCGGAGTTTTTATGGCCACGATTCATGTCAAGAGAAATCATAGTTTGGACAAGACACACATTCGCAAGGAAGTGGAACATCTGGCCGAGAAACTCAAAGAGGAATTATCTATCGACTACCAATGGGACAAAGACCGCCTTGTTTTTGAGCGCACGGGAGCCAACGGTTTTATCCAAATCGGTAAGAATGATGTGGAGATCGAAATAAAACTCAACTTAATACTCACACCGTTAAAAGGTACGATTGAAAAATCCATCACCGGATATTTAGATGAGCGGTTAGCTTGATTCAACTATTTAGCTTTCCAGCAAGCACACGTTGAATCAAGCCGGCGAGTCGGCTATTTCTCTTAGATTTCTTCTTTTCAATTTCGCTTTTTGCACGAAGGCAAACAATATTACCGATAACTCATTGGCTTCCCGGTGCAAGGCATTCAGCACGTGAACGTTGGTAATGCCGGATTCTTCCAGCAACTCCAGCCAATACGCCGTCTCTTCCAAAACCTCCAAGCCTCTCTCCAATTTATCGGCAAAATCCGCTGTGGTATGCGCTCGCACTGCCTCGCGAACATGCGCGCCCACTAATGTGCCTGAACGCAGCATATGACCTCCGATAACCTGGCTTTCAGAGGATTGAGGCAAACACCCCTGCAGGCGGATTATTTCAACGGCAAAACGTTTGGTGCGTACTTTTAAATCTTCTAAATGTGCATTGTTTTTCATTGTTGTTTCTCCCGCCCCCATCCGTGCGTTTTTTACCTACCAATTGATTGTTGTTGTGTTTTTTGGTGGAAGAACCTATTCAGACTCCCTTGCGCACGCCTTATTAAATCGTCTGATATTGTGTGCGCCTTTGTTACTTTGAGTGTTACTTTGAGTGTTACTTTGAGTGTTACTTTGAGTGTTACTTTGAGTGTTACTTTGAGTGTTACTTTGAGTGTTACTTTGAGTGTTACTTTGTGTGGCACCGGATAATGAGCAAGAATGCTTAACATTTAAGCAGGAAAATTTCTCTTGATCAAGGGCGCAAGCCGGTAATTATCCTGTACATCGGTGACACGTTTCTACCATTTAATCGGTAGGAAAAATACCGCGCCATATCATGCGAAAATTATCCAATGCTGTTGCCTTAGTAAGTAGTCACAAATGCGGTCTACCTTTGCGAAACTTTAGCATGCGCCTCATACGCTACCGATGACAAAAAAAAGCCGGCTGGGGAAGCCGGCGCAAATTAAAGGCTGAGAGCCTTTATAGGGAGATGAAATGAAATAGCTTTAGGTCGTGTCTTTTTTTGCCAGTTCCGTGATCAAGTCATGACTTGAATGAGAACAACGTTTTATTGCAACGTATTTGATTCTATTGATATTCAGTCAAACCATTCCATGTAGGTTGTCGAATTATGGCCAGTATAGATACTTGCCCAAAAACCGCATTGAAAATTGTCAATCGCCAAGCACGTGTTTGAGATGCAAGCATATTTAAGTTCCACATTGAGTGTACTGCATCGAATTAAAGGGTGGTATCAGAGCACTGCAAAACGGTCATTAGTTCGACACCGGCGCTACACCTGCTGGTATATGTTTTCACCCCCGCTGAGACAGAAGACTGGCAATTGACATTTTTTAATGATTTCAGTTCGCCGATCACCTAACGTTGTGTCTTCATTGTTAACTCATCCGGACGAAACCGTCTTAGCTCGTTAAAGTATTTTTATATCCAACC
>JASFLF010000520.1:0-3737 GCA_050118235.1 Gammaproteobacteria bacterium
TGTTTTCTCCCGTAGTCAGCAGTGCTAAGAACCGTGGAGTGTGGTTGTTCATTAATTTGCTCACCGCGTTTGTGTCCGCCAGCATCATTGGTTTGTTTGAAAACACGATTTTGCAATTGGTGGCTTTAGCCGCCTTAATGCCCATTGTCGGCAGTGTCGGTGGTAATACGGGCAACCAAACCACTGTGTTGATTATCCGCGGCATCGCGCTGGGAACCATCACCCCCGACAATCGTTGGCGATTGTTGAAAAAAGAATTGGGGATCAGTTTGTTGAACGGCACGGTGTTGGGGTTGATGGTCGGTGTGTTCGCTTATGCGTTTTATCAAAATTTTGAATTGGGTGTGGTGATTGCCGCCGCCATGGTGTTGACCTTCGTGTTTGCGGCTACCTTGGGATTTTCCGTGCCGTTGTTGTTGAAAAAAGTGGGCCGGGATCCGGCGTTGGGGTCCAGTGTGTTGTTAACGGCGCTCACCGACAGTTTGGCGTTTTTTATTTTTTTGGGGATGGCAACAATGTTTTTGTTGTGAGGTAATTAAAATAAGATAGGAAGTAATCCCGCCGCTGGCTGAAATTTATCCGCAAAAAAGCAAAAATGTTTCTTAAGAATCGGTGCAGCTGTCAGCCAATACTCCCCAAGTTCGCTCTGTTCAGCGTAGGTTAATTAACCGATGGCGAAGATAGTTTCGCGGTAAATTAATAATAATTTCGCGGCAGCTTCGCAGTAACTTCGCGTCTGCAATAAGCATAATGATAGATCATAACCTATTGAATTTACTGGATTATGAAAACGGAAACCAAATCTTTTCCGTTTTGTCACGAAACTGTCATATTTCTGGTTTATAAAAACACTCGAAAATAAACTGACTCATCAAACAATGTTTGACTACCATCCTAAACCAACCAGAAAAGACTAAGAGGACGCTTATGTTAAAGAAGGCTACCATGATCGCCGCTGCCATTGCAGCCGCATCAGCAACCAACGTCAATGCCGATTCGGCTCGTGACTATATCAGTATCGTCGGCTCATCGACGGTATATCCGTTTGCTACCGTTGTGGTCGAGCAATTCGGTAAAACCACCAAATTCAAAACCCCCAAAGTGGAGTCAACCGGCTCTGGCGGTGGATTGAAGTTATTCTGCGCCGGTGTGGGTGTGCAACATCCGGACATTACCAACGCCTCGCGTCGCATTAAAAAGTCTGAATATGAGACTTGCCAGAAAAACGGCGTGAAAGACATCGTGGAAGTAAAAATTGGTTATGACGGCATCGCCGTAGCCAACTCCAAGAAAGCTCCGCAAATGAACCTGAGCTTAAAAGATATCTTCCTGGCGTTAGCCAAGAAAGTGCCTGATCCAAAAGGCGGCGAAAAATTAGTTGCCAATCCTTACAAAACCTGGAAACAAGTAAACTCCGATCTGCCTGATGTTGCCATCGAAGTTTTAGGTCCTCCTCCGACTTCCGGTACTCGTGATGCGTTCGCCGAGTTGGCCATGGAAGGGGGTTGCAAGACTTTCGATTGGATTAAGGCCATGAAAAAGAGTGACAAAAAGGCTTACAAAAAAGCCTGTCACACCGTTCGTGAAGACGGCGCGTATATTGAAGCCGGCGAGAACGACAACTTAATCGTGCAAAAACTGGAATCTAATCCCAATGCCTTAGGTGTTTTTGGTTTCAGCTACCTCGACCAGAACATGGATAAAATCCAAGGCTCACTCATCAACGGTAAAAAACCGGAGTTTGAATCTATCGCTGATGGCAGTTACCCCATTTCCCGTCCGTTGTATTTCTACGTGAAAAAAGCCCACGTGGCTGTCATTCCGGGGATGAAGGAATACCTGGCCGAATTTACGGCAGATAAAGCCTGGGGCGACGATGGTTATTTGTCGGATCGCGGTTTGATCCCCATGCCCAAAGAAGAACGAAGCAAGTTCGCCAGCGACGCGAAAAACCTTTCAGCGTTAAAACTGTAGTATGCGTTTGACTGGCAGTAGCTGCCCCGGGATTTTATACGCCCTGGAGATCCGCTTGAATGGTATTGGATCTCACATGCTGCCGACAAGCAAATAAGCGGTAGCCGGATCAAACCGGCTACCGCTGTTTTTAACTATATAGTGTCATTTTTTTTGTACTGAACCTCTGTATTAATAGAATATGCAAGCTCCTACTTTAATTCTGCTGTTGTTGGTTCTGAGTTCCGTTGCATATTATTTGGGGCGAAAAAGAGCATTCTCCGTGGCGCAAGGCCACATCAAAACACTGCACTCCCTGCCTGTGTACTACGGACTATATACCGCCATATGGTGCGGTATTCCCGCATTGATTATTTTCGGAGTTTGGACGGCGTTTGAAAGCACGATCATTACCCATTTGGTGGTTGCGGATCTGCCGGAACATATTCGCAACCTGGGTCCCGATCGCCTCAATCTGGTCGTTAACGACATCAAGAACCTGGTTGCTGGCAACATCGTGTCCACCGAAATCAGTCCCGAGATGCAAGCCGCGGCGGACCATTACATCCGCTTGCAATCCACCAGCAACTGGCTGCTGGCGATGATCGCACTAACGATAGCGGTGGGTAGCGGTTCCCTCATGCTGACTAAAATCAAAGCCAAACACCGCGCCCGTAACGCGGTCGAGTCTTTTTTAACTCTGGTTTTAATCGTGTGCTCCAGTATTGCTATTTTGACGACTATCGGCATCGTACTTTCCGTGTTGTTTGAGTCAATCCGGTTTTTTAAGGCGGTTCCCATTTCAGATTTCATCTTCGGTTTGGAATGGAGTCCGCAAACCGCCATTCGCGCCGATCAAGTGGGTTCTTCCGGGGCATTTGGCGCCGTGCCATTATTTGCCGGCACAATGTTGATTTCTTTTATAGCCATGGTGGTTGCCGTGCCTATTGGTTTGATGTCGGCGATCTATCTCTCGGAATACGCCGGCCCTAAATTACGCGCCACCGCAAAACCGCTTTTGGAAATTCTTGCCGGGATCCCCACCGTGGTTTATGGATTTTTTGCCGCGTTGACAGTGGCGCCCTTCATCCGTGATACCGGGGGATTGCTTGGGCTGGATGTGGCGTCCGAAAGCGCATTAGCCGCCGGTTTGGTGATGGGTATTATGATTATTCCTTTCGTGTCATCGCTTTCGGACGATGTGATCAATGCCGTCCCGCAATCCTTGCGCGACGGGGCTTATGGCCTGGGTGCCACTCAATCAGAAACCATACGTCGGGTGATATTCCCCGCGGCGTTGCCGGGGATCGTCGGCGGTATTTTATTGGCCGTTTCACGGGCCATTGGCGAGACCATGATAGTGGTCATGGCCGCGGGATTGGCGGCCAATTTGACCGCTAATCCTCTGGAAGCGGTGACCACAGTCACCGTGCAAATTGTCACCTTGTTAACGGGAGATCAGGAATTCGACAGTCCCAAAACGCTGGCGGCGTTCGCCTTGGGATTGGTGTTGTTTACCGTTACTCTGATTTTAAACGTTGTCGCATTGCATGTAGTACGCAAATATCGAGAGCAGTATGAATAATACCGATACCACGAGCACTGAAACGACAGTAGACGAAATGGAAATCAAGTCCAGGCGCTCTATTGAAATCGTTAACCGAGGTCTGGGCAAGCGCAAGGCTGCGGAGCGTCGCTTTCGTTTCTATGGCAAATTTGCCATTTTTCTGGGCTTGCTGTTTTTGGCTGTACTATTTACCAGTATTGTCAGTAAAGGGTATAGC
>JASFLF010000521.1:0-3736 GCA_050118235.1 Gammaproteobacteria bacterium
AGGAAGCGCACCGGGCTTTTAACCGCCAGCCAGTGAGTAAACGCATCGCCATTGTCGTCGCAGGCCCGCTGTTTAATTTTATTTTCGCGATTATGGCGTATTTTGTCATGTACCTCATCGGCATACCCGGGGTCAAACCCATTGTTGGCGATGTAACGCAAGCCTCGCCCGCTTTTGAAGCCGGTATTACCAAAGGCGATGAAATCATTCAAGTGGGCGGCGAGGACACGCCCACCTGGAATATCGTACGTATGGCCATGCTGGAGCAATCCCTGGACAACGACCGTATTGTCCTTCTCGTAAAAGACAATACCGGCGGCATTCACGATGCTAAATTGGAATTGCACGGCATTAGCATGGAACAAAAACAGCAAAACCTGGTGCGGAGCCTGGGCATGGAACCTTTCCGGCCGGCGTATCCCGCGGTCATCGGCCAGTTAACGGAAAACGGCGCCGCTCAGCGCGATGGCTTGCGTACCGGCGACCAGATCTTATCGGTAAACGGCCGGGAAGTGTCGCTGTGGGAGGACTGGGTGGATGTCATTCGCAATAATCCGGAGACCCCTCTGAAAGTGGAACTCGAACGCAACGGAGTGGTGGAAGTGATTACGCTAACTCCTAAGCGCGAGAAAACCGAAGAAGGGGAAATTGGCCGCATCGGAGCGGCGCCGTTAGTATCCGATGACATGATCAATCAATACCGCGCCGTAGTGCGCTATGGCCCCATCAAGGCGTTGTGGACAGCGGTTACCGAAACCTGGCGAATGGCTACATTAACACTGCGTATGCTGGGTAAAATGGTCGTTGGAGAGGTTTCGCTGGAAAATTTGAGCGGACCCATTACCATTGCGACTTATGCCGGTTACACAGCCAGTGTTGGTCTGACGACGTTTTTGTCTTTCCTGGCTATTGTCAGTATCAGCTTAGGCGTGCTGAATTTGTTGCCGATTCCCATTTTAGATGGCGGTCACTTATTAATGTACGTTATCGAAGGGATTAAAGGTAAAGCGCTCTCCGAAGAAGTGCAAGCGAGAATGCAGCATGTGGGCATGGTGATTTTGGCCATGTTAATGATGTTGGCGTTTTATAATGACATTATGCGCTTGATCGGCTAGTGTGCATCCTGTTTTACACTGTATTTTATGTTTAATGAAATCTCCTGTATTGGGGTATAGATGTTGAAATTTTTATGCTAACTATTTTGCGCTCTATAAAAACAATTAACACAACAATAAGAATAAATCCTGAGGCTGTAAGATGAAGTATCGTTATTGGTTGCTGGTTTTGCTTTTACTCCTGCCTATGGTGGTTCAGGCTTTCGATAGATTCGTGATAGAAGATATCAAAATAGAAGGCTTGCAAAGGATTTCTCTGGGTACGGCGTTTACGTATCTGCCGCTGAAAGTGGGTGAAGAGTTGACTGCGCAAAAAGCTTCCGAGGCGGTGCGCGCGTTGTTTAAAACCGGTTTTTTCGAAGATGTGTCATTGGGCAGGGAAGGCAATGTGCTGGTCATTGTCGTCGAAGAACGCCCCTCTATCGCCAGTATCGAGATTTTCGGTAACGAGGAAATCAATACTGATGACTTAATGGAAGCGTTAAAGTCTATCGGTATGGCCGAAGGCCGGGTATTTAATCGTTCGTTATTGGACCAGGTCGAGCAGGAACTGCACCGGCAGTATTTCAGTTTGGGCAAATACGGTGTTGAAATAAAGTCCACTATTACCGATTTACCGCGTAACCGCGTCGATATCGATATCGATATCGAAGAAGGGGACGCGGCCCGCATCCGGCAAATCAATATCATTGGTGCGAAAGCCTATAAAGATTATGAATTGATTGATCGTTTCCAGTTGAGTCAGGGGACGATGTTTTCGTTTATGTCCGGCAGCGATAAATATTCCAAGCAGCAGTTGATCGGTGATTTGGAAACCCTGCGCTCGTTTTATCTGGACCGTGGTTATATTCATTTCGATATCGTATCCACGCAAGTGTCCATCTCACCCGATAAACGTGACGTCTACGTCACCATCAACATCGATGAAGGTGAGCAATTTCGGGTTAAGGAATTTGAAATATCGGGCGATTTGGTCGTGCCCGAACCCGAGTTGCGCGAACTGATTTTGCTGCATCCCGGTGAGATCTTCTCCCGGCAATTGTTGGTGCAAAGCACCAATAAAATCAATGAGCGTTTAGGCGTCGAAGGGTATGCGTTCGCCAACGTTAACGCCATTCCCAAAATCGATGATGAGAAAAAAGAAGTCGCCATTACCTTTTTCGTCGACCCGGGTAAACGGGTGTACGTGCGTCGCATCAACATAACCGGTAATACCAAAACCAAAGACGAAGTGATTCGCCGCGAAATGCGGCAAATGGAAGGTGGCTGGATTTCCACACCCTTGATCAACCGCTCGAAAATTCGTCTGCAGCGCCTGGGTTATTTTGATACCGTCAATGTGGAAACGCCGGCGGTGCCGGGAACCACCGATCAAGTGGACGCGAATTTCAGCGTAGTGGAAGGTTCCACCGGAAACTTCACCGCGGGCATCGGTTATGGCCAGGAGGGTGGGTTTCTTTTCAATACCAGTGTGTCTTTGAACAACTATCTGGGTACGGGGAAGAAAGTCAAACTAGAGGTCAACAACGACCGTATCAATAAAATTTACAGCTTTTCCTATTTGAATCCTTATTTTACGCTGAATGAAATCAGCAGTGGTTTCCGCTTGTTGTACCGTTCTACGGACGCGGCTCAAGCTAACTTGGCGGATTTCTATACCGATGTAAAAGAAGGTGGTTTGAACTTCGGTATACCCTTAAGTGAGTATACCCGCTTGAACTTCGATATGTCGTATAAAGATACCGATTTAACGCTTGGCACGGGAATTGTCCCGCGTTCATATAGAGAATGGGTAAAACTGGTCAGTGGAACTGACAGCAACTCGGCGCGATTCAAAACGTATTCCACAGAGGCTAGTTATTCATACGACTCACGCAACCGGGCAATATTTCCCGATAGGGGTGTCTATTCCCGCCTGGGTGCTGAAGTAACCTTGCCGGGAGGGGACTTGGAATACTACAAGCTGACATACCAGTTACGTATGTATTATCCGTTTACTGACAACATCAGTTTGCTATTGGGTGGTGAATACGGATACGGGGACGGCTACGGTGAAGAAGGGACCGGAAAAGCGATACTACCGTTCTTCGAAAATTTCTATGCGGGTGGTACGCGGTCCATAAGAGGTTACAAAGGTAATACCATCGGTCCCAGAGACGCTTATTGTTCTAACGATGATCTTCTATGCGCCAACCCGACTCCTGGTGATCGTGTGGGGGGTAATGAAAAACTCTTGGGTCGTGCCGAGTTATTTTTTCCAGTGCCGTTTACGGACGAGCCCAGCCGGAATTTCCGTTTAAGTGCGTTCCTGGATACGGGACGTCTCAAGGGAAATGTGCCGTTCATCATAAATGACGATGCCTACCGCACCACTTATGGTATCGCGGCCGTGTGGATTACGCCGGTCGGAGCATTGGTCTTTAACTGGGCCTGGCCTATCGATCCAAAAGAAGGCGATGAACTCGAGCGATTCCAGTTCAATATTGGCGCTCCATTCTAGTGTAGTGTTTCATATAAACCGCACATTTAGACGAGATAGACTTGAGGTGGGTCTTACAGATTCTATCTGGCCCTACGGGAAGCCACTCAAAGCACGATTGCCGCGTCGCCTAAAGCGCCTA
>JASFLF010000522.1:0-3731 GCA_050118235.1 Gammaproteobacteria bacterium
GAATTGGTGTTCTTTTGATGAATTTGATGACTGTGCATATGGCGAGGTTTAACGTGCGCACAGCGCACGCTACTTGAACGAGATTAGAAAAGTCCCCGTAGTGCGCTGTGCGCACGAATTCTCTATACTACCCCGATGCGAAGATATCGAAGGGAACGGCTGCCAAGCGCCACATACTTCTCTACGGTCAGTACCTATCGACAGCGGATATTGACCGAACCTCCGTTTTATCACGTTTTAAAAAACTCAATTAAAGAAGTAAAAACAATCTATCCTATGAATGTTGAAACAATTGACCCTACCGTCCTAACCAGGATGACATTTTGAGGACCGACAGGTTCCGACTAAAAGAGGCTGTATAATGCGTATAATTCAGGATGTCGCAGGAGAACTCGGAATAGCAACCGACGGGTTGATGGTTTATCAAGATCAAATGGCGAAGTTGCGGCGCTCTTGTTTACCGGTTCCCCATACGAGTCCCTCCGGAAAAATCATTCTAGTATCCGCAATCAATCCTACGCGTGCGGGGGAGGGAAAAACCACGGTTTCTATTGGCTTGGCCCAGGGTATGCGCCGTCGTGGTAAGAAAGTGGCATTGGCACTGCGTGAGCCATCGTTAGGGCCGATTTTTGGCGTGAAAGGGGGAGGTACGGGCGGCGGGCGTTGTCAATTGGAACCGGCTTCGCGCATTAATATGCATTTCACCGGAGACATCCATGCCGTGGGTGCGGCACACAACTTATTGGCGGCGATGCTTGATAATGCCATCCAACACCATAGTGGTTTGGATTTGGAACATCGCCAGGTATTTTGGCGGCGGGTTTTGGATGTTAACGACAGGGCGTTACGACAAGCGGTCATTGGGCTAGGTGGACGCAGCAATGGTGTGCCGCGAGAGACCGGTTTTGATATCACCGCCGCATCAGAGGTTATGGCTATACTTTGTCTTTATGAAGGTATATCTGATCTGAAACAACGTTTAGGTAATATTTTGGTCGGTTTCGATCGCAATGGAGATCCTGTGACAGCAAAGAATCTTCAAGCGACTGGCGCCATGGCGGCGCTGTTGCAGGATGCCTTGTTACCAAATCTGGTACAGACAACAGAAGGTGTTCCCGCTATGGTGCATGGCGGACCGTTTGGCAATATTGCGCATGGGTGCAATAGTGTTGTGGCGACAAAAACGGCGGCAATGTATGCTGATTATGTAATCACCGAAGCGGGATTCGGTTTTGACTTGGGCGCGGAGAAGTTTTTCGACATTAAATGCCGAAGCGCCAATCTATGGCCAAGTGCTGTTGTGCTTGTGGTGACAGCTCGCGCGCTTCGTATTCACGGCGGTGGCGATGCTGTAAAGCATGGTTCTCTAACGGAAATAGAAAAAGGAATGGAGCACCTGGAACACCATGTTGAGAGTGTACGAGTGTTTGGTTTTGAGCCGGTAATTGCCATCAATGTGTTTGATGATGACAATGAAAACGAATTGCGATGTATTGAGAACAAGTGTAATGAAAGAGGATTAAAGTATGCGCGTTTTAGCGGCTACCAGGATGGTGGCGCGGGCGCGGAAACGTTGGCCGACATTGTAAGCGCTACCGCCGAGCAACCACAACCGCCAGTACACTATCTCTATGAATTGAATCAGTCACCGGAAGAAAAAATTGCCGCGGTAGCTCATACCATCTACGGTGCCAGTGATGTGGAATTTAGTCGCCAGGCAAAAAAGGATTTGGAGCGTATCCGATGTCTGCGCTACGATATTTTACCGATTTGTATAGCGAAGACACACCTATCATTAAGCGGTGACCCGGCTTATCTTGGTCATCCTCGAGATTTTACCTTGCCTGTAGAGTCAGTGCGTATCGCAGCTGGCGCCGGGTATTTGCTGGCTATAACTGGTGATATCGTCACTATGCCGGGTTTGCCGAAAGCGCCAGCGGCGCACAATATAGATCTTACTGATGAGGGTGAGATAACGGGTATATAGAGAAATTCTGAATAATTCCCTTTTGTGCAAAGTTAGAGCTTGGGAGTTGCCAACGCCGCACGGCCGCATCTCTTTGTAACTGACAACAAAATAGAACATGCGCTTTAGTAAAATGGTCATCCGTAAAATTGATAAATGGCTCGACTATCACACCCGAGGTAGATAAAAACACAATGTCCTACAACACATTAATCACCACAGATGAAGCATATCGACATCTGAATGACCCCCAATGGTTGTTTATCGATTGCCGCTATTATTTGGAGAAACCGACGCAAGGCCAGCAGGAATATTCACATTCACATATAACCGGTGCTTTATATGCTGATTTGGCGAAGGATTTATCTGCGTCCGTGGTGCCGGGCGTCACGGGGCGGCATCCATTGCCGGAGGTGGATGTGCTCTGTCAATTATTTTCCACATGGGGTGTGGACGAGAGTGTCCAGATAGTGGTGTATGATCAGGGGCCTGGTATGATCGCAGCGCGTTTGTGGTGGATGTTGCGCTGGTTGGGCCATGACAATGTGGCGGTAATTGAAGGTGGTTGGGTCAAATGGCTGGTAGAAGCAAAACCGGTTACCCAAAGTGTTGCGCGTCGCTCTTCACACAAGTTTAAACCTAATGTGCAGAATCATTTTGTGGCAAGTGTTGATGATGTCCAAGTGAGTATCGGTAATCCGCGTGTGAAGTTGCTCGATGCTCGCGCTGAGGACCGGTACCGCGGCGAAAACGAGACTTTGGATCCGGTGGCTGGCCATATACCCGGCGCCGTGTCAGCGCCGTTTATGGAAAATGTCGGCCAAGACGGTTGTTTGCGTTCCCGAGAAGAACTACTGGCACTGTATACAGACCTGCTTGGTGATTCCAACGCAAACGATGCAATTTTTTATTGTGGTTCAGGTGTGACAGCGGCGCTGAATATTTTAGTCATTGATCATGTCGGCCTTGGTACGCCGCGTCTTTATCCCGGTTCGTGGAGTCATTGGATTACCGATGAAAATCGGCCTGTTGCAACCGGTTTATGATTTAACTGGCTTAAGCCTCCAGTACGGATTTCATTACGAAGCACACGAAGGGAAACACAAGCACTATTTAAATAGAATCTTCGTTATCTTCGTGGTGAATTATTTTTACGTATTGGCTCGGCTTAATGGGCTATATACACATCATAGCGGGTATTTTTCGATTCTATGGTATGAGAGGGCTTTGGGCCTTCGATTGGGGCGGCATAGCTAGGTCGTTTGATGACGACGCGTTTTGTGGAATATTTAAGCGCTACGGCTAATAGTTCCTCAGAATCAATGTCTTTGCCAACCAACGCTTGAATGAAGCGCATTTCTTTTTTTACCAGAGCGGATTTACTGCGGGGTGGATACATGGGATCGATATAGATGGCATCGGTTGCTGATGCCTCGCACAGTAAAGGTATTTTCTGTAGCGCATCACCGGTTACCAATTGCAGACGCTGGTTTATCCAAGGGTTGAGATGTTCATCATATGCGGCGCGGCGTAGCGCATCTTCCAGTAAACACGCCATGATGGGGGAGCGCTCGACCATGCGTACGCGACATCCCAGGTTTGCCAGCACAAAGGCGTCGCGCCCCAGACCGGCGGTGGCGTCTATGACATTGGGTGAGTGGCCCGATTTTAACCCCATTGCTTTTGCCAATGCTTGTCTGCGCCCGCCGCCGTGTTGGGCGCGATGAGCGATGTCGCCACCGGCGTAGTCGATGATGAGTTTGGT
>JASFLF010000523.1:0-3729 GCA_050118235.1 Gammaproteobacteria bacterium
GCCGTCGGAAGTTATCTTTCCTTGAGCGAAGTGTTCGTTCCATGGGTGGCAGGGCTTATCGTTGGTTGCGGAATATTATTGTTATCGCTTCTAGGCGCGTGGCTGACATTATTGTACTGGCGCAGAACTACACAGCCCGAATCGCCGATCGAACCGCCAATGGAAAATGCCGAGGCTCAAACCATGGTCGATACCGCCGCTCACCTTGGCGAGATTGTCGGTGAGAGTTTAAGCAAAAGCGGGATACGTACCACCGACGTCATGATTGCGGCATTGGTGGCCGGAACGGTTTTAGGTGCCAGTCCCGCATTACGCGACCGCCTATTGAAGCGCAAACGCTACGCATCCCCTCCCCCTCGTCGGCCACAACGGTGAGAGCACCTAAAAACCATCATTACTAATGAGTGACACCCAATCGTTTAAGAAGTCCTCGATAGTGGTTACAGGTATCGTCGTATTACTGGCCCTGGTTTTGTTCACCTTGTGGCCAGCGGCGCAAATTTTTTTGGTTATCTTTGCAGCCATATTATTCGCCATATTAGTGGATGGCCTGGCTATGTTGATAACACAGTGGTTACGCATGCCGCAAGGCATAGCGCGGGGAACTGTCATGTTGCTATTACTGGCGGCTTTGATAGCGTTTTTAATGTTGGCCGGTCCCCGCTTCAGTGATCAGGTTTCGGAACTCGCAGACCGGTTACCTTTGGCCGTGGACCGGTTAAATAAAATGATTACCGCACAGCCGTGGGGACAATTACTCAAAAACATCGAACTCATTGAACGTCTCAAACCCAGTGCGCCGGAAATCCTGGCAGATGTAACCGTTGTCTTCTCAACCACTTTCAAGGCAATCGCCAATATTTTTGTTATTGGTTTTATCGGATTTTATTTAGCCCTACAGCCGGAAATTTATGTGCGCGGATTTTTGCACCTGATACCGAAACAAATTCGTGGGCGTGCGGCTGAAGTATTGGATGCCTTAGGCCATGCCTTACGCTGGTGGTTAGTCGGACGTTTCACCTCTATGGCCATAGTGGGGGTGTTAACCACTTTAGCGCTGGGATTAATAGACATGCCACTGGCTCTAGTGCTGGGAGTGATTGCAGGCTTGTTCACATTCGTACCGTTTATCGGTCCTATTTCTTCGGTGATCCCGGCCATGTTGATCGGATTGATGGAGTCGCCATTGATGGCGTTTTACGCGCTGATCATCTACAGTGTTGTGCAATTTATTGAAGGCAATTTCCTGACACCTCTGATTCAAAAACGCATTATCGCTATGCCGCCTGCGTTGTTGCTTGCCGCTCAGTTTTTCATGGGAGTGTTTTACGGCCTGTTCGGTTTATTGCTAGCCACGCCTCTGGCGGTCACCGGAACCGTCCTGGTCCAAATGCTTTATGTACAAGACTTCCTCAAAGACTCGGTTCGGGTTTTGGGCCAGCATGGACACCGCCCCGAATAAAGCTTTCAACGCTACTATTATTGAATCGCACGGTTATCCGGTGCAATAAACCGCCTCGGCGGTTGACTCACAAGTTTGCTAATTTAATTTGCTATCAGCACGCACAGCATTTTATCAAGGTAGAGCTTCGAGATTTCCACTAGGATTTATTAATGGTCTCAACCGGCGATTCACGTACCGCGCGCCAAGCCGGATACAGGCTGGCGAAAATGCCTGCTCCCCAGACAAATAATCCGATGTAAGCGGTCTGAACCATGTCCAGGCGAGGATATAGCACTCGTCCGGCGCCGAACATAGTCGCGCCTTTTGCTAATACGCCCAAATCCAGACCATTGCCAAAGGCCAATATAGTCGATATGCCGCTCATTAGTCCTGCTAGTACACCCACGCCAATAAGCAGCAAAGACTCCAACAGTACCATTAACAATATCAGGTGCGGTTTCAGCCCAAGCGCTTGCAGCAAGCCGAATTCCCGGGCACGTTCGAAAACGGCCATTAATAAGGTGTTTATCAGCCCAAACGCCACGAGAATAAACATTACCACCGTCCATAGCGCGATAGTTCCGTCGGATATCTTCAAAATAGCATCGGTAAAGGGTTCAAGTTCGGACCAGGATTGTATGTCCAGCTCAGGGGCTGCACTGCGTAACTGCTGAATAAAAACTGGCAGGGAATCCAGCTCGCGCATCACGAAAGAAATCTCGGAAATGTCATTATCTATCGCCAGCATGTCTTGTGCCTGTCCCTGAGTAACAAACACGAAAGTCGTTTCGGTCTCTTCCTGTTCGGAGTCGAAGATGCCCGCCACTCGGAACCCCCTTTCCGCGATACTGCCGGTGCTGCTCTGACTCATAATAACCACGCGCTTATTCACATTGGTGTGCAGTCGCCGCGCCAGTTTGCGACCTATTAGGATACCAGAGTCTTGTGGCCCCTCCAGATAGTGTCCTACATGTACCGCATCGGTGATAAAAGACAGCCCTCGTTCTCGCTCCGGAATGATACCGACTAATTCCACTGGAGAATTTTCCCTTTCCGTTTGGACTATGGACGGTACTCTCACCCTTGTAGACCAGGCATCGACCTGCGCCGACTCCAGCAATGCTTTCAATGCGCCTTCAGGTAAAGGAAATCTGTGGTCCACACTAGGATCATCAAGATAGTCAGCTGCATGTATTTGACCGTGACCGGTCAAGGTCTTGGTCGAGGCGTTAAACACACTCATAGCCCAGGCATCCATAAGCGCGGCAAGTACAATCATGGACCAAACCCCGACACCGATGGCGGCGAAGGTGATGAGCGTGCGGCGGCGATTGCGCCAAATATTGCGCCATGCAAGCGATAAGAATAGCGAAAAGCTCTCCACGGCTTATATCGTTCCCATTGCTTGCACCGGTTGCAGACGATAGATGCGCAACATGGGGTAAATACCCGCCAACAGGATGCACACAGCAATCACCGTTGGACCAGCTAATAAGGTGAAGGCGTTAATTTGAGGGTACATCGCACCGGGTAAACCGAATTTGGCGAAAACTTCCTGAGTCTCGCCAAAATATATACCTGCATTGGCGTAGTATTGCGTGACGGCGAAACCGATCAATATTCCCGCTCCCAAACCGATCGCCAGCAACAACAGAGTTTCCATCCACACCATGCGGCCAATCAAGCCAGGACGCATACCTAAAGCCATTAACATACCGAACTCACGGGTCCGTTCCAGTACCGACATTAACAAACTGTTCAACAAACTGAATGTGACGACAACGACCATAGCGACATAAATCAGTACAGCCGAACTGATGTCTAATAATATGCCTTGCAGCAGGCCGGGTTGTAATTGCTTCCAATCCAGGGTCGCCAACTGGTATCGCGTCGCGATTGCTTTAATAGGTTTCATAAGAGGTTGAATATCGGACAAAGACTCAGCCCCTAATACCAATGTGTGCACTTGACCTGGCATGGAAAAAGTTTCTTGAAAGCGGGACAGGGGCATTTCCGCCACTAATCTGTCCATCTCCTTGATTCCAGTAGAAAACACCCCTGATACTTGTAATGAATCAGCCGCGAGCGAGCCGTCACGGCCCATACTCAACAATGTAACTCGGTTTCCAATACCAACTCGTAAATTTTTCGCCAAGGTTAGACCGAGCACGATCTCATCGCTATGCTCATTTTGAAGATAACGACCTTCTCGAATGTTCCTAGGAATAGTCGACACCGCTGACTCAGTCTCAGGTTGCACGCCGACAATTCGCACGCCGAAACTG
>JASFLF010000524.1:0-3724 GCA_050118235.1 Gammaproteobacteria bacterium
AAAATTGTCACAAATGGTATTTTCAGTGCATGGAAAAAACAATAACACGTATATTTAACTTATTTTGCGAAAGGATCAATTCATGAGCAACCGTGTATTATTTAAGTCGATTGTCACTATTTTGATGGTTTTCTTTCTCGGGAGTACGGCGTCCGCCGTGGAAAAAGCGCCCGATTTTCAACTGCCACAAATCAACGGTGGCTCCGTGCAACTATCAGACTTAAGAGGCAGTGTGGTGTATGTTGATTTCTGGGCCACTTGGTGTCCTCCTTGCCGCGAATCCTTTCCCTGGATGGAATCCATGCATGAACGTTACCAAGATCTCGGCTTACAAATTGTGGCGATCAGTTTGGACCAAAAAAGCGATTTAATTGAAAGTTTCCTCAAATCACACAAAGCCAGCTTTACCATATTGCAAGACAGCGAAGGCGGAGCGGCCGAAGCGTTCAAAGTCAAAGGCATGCCCAGTTCGTATTTAGTGGACCGCAAAGGCAATATCCGCATGCGTCACGCCGGTTTTAACGACGGCGACAAAGCCGATTTGGAATCGCAAATCAAACAATTATTAACCGAATAAACTATTCGACTGTCTACACTTATTCATATCGTTGGTTACCTTGAGGATTGACAGCATAGGCGTTGTCAATCCTCAATGCGTAAGCTGTTCATCAGTAGTAAACTCCCTGGAACAAAAATTGCTCTTCTTATTCCAACTAATAACAATGTAACTCTTCAAAGGGGATATAAACCATGGAAAAAGCGGATATCGGGCTGATAGGACTCGCCGTCATGGGGCAAAATTTAGTGCTCAATATGAACGATCATGGCTACACTGTCGCCGTATATAATCGCACAACCTCCAAAGTGGACGATTTTCTCGCGACTGAGGCCAAAGACACAAAAGTGATGGGCGCTCATAGCGTGGAAGAGTTGTGCGCCAACCTGAAAAGCCCTCGCAGGATTATGTTAATGGTGAAGGCCGGTGCACCGGTGGATAGCTTTATCGAGCAACTTACGCCCCATTTAGACGCAGGCGACATCATCATCGACGGTGGCAATTCCTTATACACCGATACCGAAAGGCGCACCAAATCCCTGGCGGGTCGTGACATTCATTATGTTGGCATGGGCGTGTCCGGTGGCGAAGAAGGCGCCCGCCACGGCCCTTCATTAATGCCCGGTGGTAATTCCGCCGCGTGGCCGGTCATCAAAGACATCTTTCAAGCCATTGCCGCCAAAGTAGACGGTGCCCCCTGCTGCGATTGGATAGGCAGCGGCGGAGCGGGTCATTTTGTCAAAATGGTGCACAACGGCATCGAATATGGCGATATGCAACTGATTTGTGAAGCCTACCAGTTGATGCGCGAAGCCTTGGATTTGCCCGTGGAAGATTTAGAGCAGGTATTCGACCAATGGAATCAAGGCGTATTGGATTCTTATTTGATCGAAATCACCCGCGACATCCTCAAGGTCAAAGACGCTGACGGTAGCCCCTTAGTGGACAAGATACTGGACAGCGCCGGCCAGAAAGGCACCGGCAAATGGACCGCCATCAACGCCTTGGAAACCGGTATTCCATTAACGCTTATCGGAGAGGCCGTATTCGCGCGCTTCTTGTCTTCCTTGAAAGAACAAAGAGTCGCCGCATCGAAAATTTTGCCGGGCCCCGCGTATACGTTTGAAGGCGAAGCCGGCCATCACATATCGCATATTCATGACGCATTATATGCCTCGAAAATCATCTCCTACGCGCAGGGTTTTATGTTGATGCAACAAGCCGCCGGGGAATATGGCTGGAAGCTTAACTTTGGCAACATCGCCCTGGTATGGCGCGGTGGATGCATCATACGCAGTCGGTTTCTGGGCAATATCAAGCAGGCTTTCGACAGCCAGTCCGACTTGGAAAATTTGCTGCTGGATGATTTTTTCAAAAACGCTATCGCAAAAGCGCAACCGGGCTGGCGCAAAGCCATTCAATTAGCCATAGAATTTGGCTTTCCCACGCCGGCATTTTCTTCAGCATTGGCGTTCTACGACGGCTACCGTTGCGATACCTTGCCGGCAAATTTATTACAAGCCCAAAGAGATTATTTCGGCGCGCATACCTACGAGCGGACCGACAAACCTCGTGGAGAATTTTTTCATACAGACTGGACATAAACACCCAGAAGGACAACGAGCTTAGCCATCATGATTATGAGCAAACTCCCCCCTCACTCCGAACCTTGCACCTATGTCATTTTCGGTGCTACAGGCCACTTATCACGCACCAAATTGTTACCTGCGTTGTATCACTTGGAGGCCGACAACCATTTACCGGAAGGCACGAAAATCCTGTGTGTGAGCCGCACTGACTGGACCACTGAATCCTGGCGCAACGAAGTGCACGCCATGATTGAAAGTAAAGTGCGCGGCGGTTTAAACGACAAGGTCTTTCAACGTTTCGCCGAACGTTTTAGTTACATGTCAGGCGACTTGCAAAACGATGAGATTTATCAAAAACTCAACGCCGAATTGGCCAATGAAGGCCGCCTGCCTTCCAACGCGGCGTTTTACATGGCACTGCGCCCGGCCGAATTCGGCACCGTCATTCAGAAGTTGGGTGAATCCGGCCTGGTTAACGATCAACATGGGTGGCGACGGGTGGTCATTGAAAAGCCATTCGGATCGGATTTGGAAAGTGCGCAAATCTTGCAGACCAAATTGCATCGCTATTTGCGCGAAGAGCAGATCTACCGCATCGATCACTACCTGGGTAAAGGCACGGTGCAAAACATTTTAGTGTTCCGCTTTGCCAACGTCATGATGGAACCTTTGTGGAATCGCAATTACGTCGACCACGTGCAGATCACCCACTCGGAAACCGCCGGTATTGAAGGCAGGGCCAATTTTTATGATCAGACAGGGGCGTTGCGCGATATGGTGCAAAGTCATTTATTGCAGTTAATGACTTTAGTGGCCATGGAGCCGCCCGCCACCATGGATGCCGAAGCGCTGCGCGACGAAAAAGTCAAAGTATTAAAATCCATCCGGCCCATTTCGAAAAGCGCGGTTCGGGCCCAGTCTTTTCGCGCTCAATACTCCAGCGGGATGGTAGACGGCCAGAACGTCACGGGCTATCTGGAGGAGAACGGTGTGGAACCCAACAGCGCTACCGAGACTTATTCGGCGCATAAATTTTATATCGACAACTGGCGCTGGCGGGATGTGCCGTTTTATTTGCGCACCGGCAAACGCATGACCGAGTCCAAATCCGCCATCAGTATTCGCTTTAAACAACCGCCCCAACAGCTATTTCGCAACACTGTTATCGAGAAACTCAAACCCGACTGGATCCTGCTAGGTATTCAGCCCAGCGAATGCGTGCGCATTGAAATGCAAGTCAAGCAACCGGGATTCACCATGCTGCCCAGGTCTATTAGCTTGGATGCGAGTATTTTGGACGACGATGCGCCGCAATTGGATGCTTACGAAGGACTGTTGTTGGACGTCATCGAAGGCGATCAGAGTTTGTTCCTGCGCTATGACGAAGTGGAATGGGCTTGGCGCGTCGTCGATCCCATTTTGCGGGTGTGGTCCACGGAACGCGACTATATCCATACCTACCATGCCGGCACCTGGGGACCACAGGAAACACGACGCTTATTTGACCGGGAAGATCAATTCTGGCGCCATTCACTCAATCCCGACGAAGAATAACCGCACTATTTTATTACAAGGGATT
>JASFLF010000525.1:0-3720 GCA_050118235.1 Gammaproteobacteria bacterium
TGCCGTGCGTTCGAGGTCCAAAACCAACAACGCATCAAGTCCGAAGAAGAGCAACGAGTGCGCACCCAGCAACAACAAGCTCAGCTGTGCCGCCAGGGCGAGGATTCGTTATTTCGATGTATGCAAGAGCAAATTCCCGTTGAACAGTGTACGCAGGAAGTGGCCCAACTCGAAATACAATGGCGGCAACTGCCTGAATATTCCCATAACGTCAGTAAAGCGCTGCAACAGCGTTTTGACAACCTCAATGGATTGTTACAACAAGCCAATGACTCAGGTCTGGAAACCGTTGCAGAGGACATTCGGCAACAACAACCGGTCCGGTTGGCTGATAAACAATTGTTGTGTTTGCAAATGGAAGTGTTAGCCAATATCGAATCGCCCCCTGAAGCCCAGCAAGCCCGTATGGAATACCAAGTATCGCAATTAGCGGAAAAAATGAAACAAGCCACATCGACTAATATCATTAGTGAAATTGAGGACTTGCAGGCTAAATGGCATTTGAGCGGCGTCGTAGAGGGGGCAACGCATCAGGCGTTGGAAAAGCGCTTTGAGCGGGCCTATCAAGCACTGAATGTGGGCGCCTGATCTTTTTAACGTTGATTTTTAACGTTTTTGTTAACATTGTTGTTGGCCACTGATTAATGGCGAAAACTGTTTGCGAAAACTGTGCGGTTGCTAACATGACAAATTCCCGGCCTGGTTTATACTTGAGCCGGGTGTACAACGCTTTCATACGGTTTTTAAACTAGCAAATGTGACAGACACATCCTCAATCTGACGATGTGGCTGGCAGCGAATTTATGGTCAATCAATAAAGTCTCGGACGGCGACCGGACTTCCATCCCTGTTTCACCACTTTTCACTCGTTATTGTATTAAAAATTATGAATAAGCGACTATACTAATTTAAAGTTAACTTTTACCAAGGCCAAATAATGAATATTTATATTCAACCGCGGCGAAATATTCTCATGCAGTGCACTGGAGCAGGTGGCTATGGACCGCGCGGCCATTGATCTGCAGGCGCCACTGATTTTGGTGGTAGACGACGACCAAGACGTTAGGCTGCTGCTGCGCAAGGAACTGGAAGCCTGCGGGTTTTTAGTGGAAGAAGCCAGCAGCGGTGAGTCGGCGTTACAGCGCATTAAAATTATCGAGCCGGACTTGGTATTGCTGGATGTGATGATGCCCAAAATGGACGGTATTGCCACCTGTCAGGCGATACGCGACCAAACGGTTTATCAAAACTTGCCTATACTTGTGTTAACCGGCGTCGACGGTCTCGATTACGTTCGGCGGGCGTTCGATGCCGGCGCCACTGACTTTATCAACAAAACCACCAATCTCGGCATGGTGTCCCAACGCATTCGCTATGCATTGCGCAACCACACACAAAAGGATGCACTGTTCAGCAGCCGCTCGCAGCTGGAGTTGGCCCAGAGAGTGGCGAAGCTCGGGTATTGGAAATTAGATATTAAGACCTCGCGCTTGACATTGTCCGACCAAGCCCGGGTAGTGCTGGGCTACGGATCCTCGCAATTCGATAACACGTTGAGGAATTATCTAAATCTGATCCACATCGCGGACCAGGAAAAAGTGCGCTCTGCCATTGACTGTGCGATCTGGCAGGGGGATCCGTTTGAGATAGATTATCGCATCATTGATTCCGGCGGTAAAAAGCGTTTTATTCATACCCAAGGGGACGTCATTGCCGATGATAGTGGTAGAGCCGTATCGGTGTTGGGCACGGTGCAAGACATCACCGAGCGAAAACGCTCTGAATCGACTTTTGAGCACATGGCTTTATACGACAGTCTAACGGATTTATGTAACCGCACTTTGTTTCTCAACCGCCTGGAGCATGTGATGGCTTCGGCGCATCGCGACGAAAAACTATTGGCCGTATGTTTTATTGATTTGGATGGCTTTAAAAAGATCAATGATAACCTGGGCCACGCCATTGGCGATGAAATACTAAAATCAGTGGCGAAACATTTAAAAAATAATGTGCGCAAAGGTGATATCGTTGCCCGCTTAAGCGGTGATGAGTTTGCGCTGGCCATCGAAGGCATTAACGCGGTGGAAGAACTGGAAAAAGTCATCGGTAAAATTTCCAAAAAGCTATCGCAACCCCATCGGATTCGCGGGCATGAAATATTGAGTCCCGCGAGTATCGGCGTAACATTGTATCCATTGGACAGTTCTACCAAAACGGATTTGATCAAAAACGCCGATGCCGCCATGTACCGGGCCAAACAATTGGGCGGTGATCGTTACTGTTTTTATAGCCATGACATGCGCGACAGAAACCAGCGCCGGTTGGAGTTGGAACGCCATTTACGCCACGCCTTGGGCAAAGGCCAATTGCGAGTTTATTATCAACCGCAAGTAGACGTCAAAACCGGCAAAATCGTTGGCGTGGAAGCCTTGCTGCGCTGGCAACATCCGGATTACGGACTATTGTCGCCGGTAAAATTCATCCATATCGCCGAAGAAACCGGATTGATTTTTCCCATTGGTTTATGGGTGATGGAAACGGCGTTTCGGCAATTGCAACAATGGCACAGCCAGGGTTTCGGAACATTGCGTGTTGCCGTGAATCTATCGGCGCGGCAGTTTTTACAGCGCGATATCACCCAAACCCTGCGTACAATCATGCAGAACACTCACTTCGACGCCCAATTTTTAAGTGTGGAAATTACCGAGAGTGTGGCCATGAACAATATCGAAGGGGCCACCCGCGTGGTGGAACAATTTAAAGCGTTGGGGGCGCAAGTGAGCATTGATGATTTTGGGGCGGGGCACTCCTCCATGAATCACTTGCAGCGCCTGCCCGTAGATAGTTTGAATATCGACCGTTCTTTTGTCATGAATATCGCTGGCCGTGAAAAAGACGGTGCCACCGCCAAAGCGATTATCGGTTTGGCACACGGCCTGGGCTTGCGGGTCATCGCCGAAGGGGTCGAAACTCCGACTCAAGTGGAATTTCTCAAGAGCCAACAATGCGACGAACTGCAAGGCCATCATTTCAGCCCGCCGGTACCGGCGGAACAAATGACGCAGTTTCTGGCCACCCACCAATAGTCTTGTTCCATGGGGCGTGATAATTAATTTTTTACCACGAAGGCACGAAAAGCACGAAGGAAAAAAGAATTTATTTTATCTTCATACTTTTCGTGTGCTCTGTGGTGAATTCTAATTTAAGGCGAGTGAAATAAAGTCACATCGGTTTCGGTGGCGGACTGTTCATTCAGTTGGCCGTTATTGACCAGATTTTCATAAACCGACACCCGGTTGCGGCCGTGTTCTTTGGAATAATACAGCGCCTTGTCGGCTTTATCGATGGTCAAGGGCGAGGCGCCACCACCTTCGATACGCACGCAGCCGATGCTAATCGTTATTTTTTCCACAAACGGGAAGCGATGTCGTTCAACGGTTTCCCGAAAGCGATTCAATACCAATTCGATGTGTTGCGGTGAGACGTCTTCGATGATGGCGGCGAATTCCTCGCCGCCGTAGCGGAAGATCCAGTCCTGGCGGCGGAAGGATTGTTCCATTAAGCGGGCGAAGCCAATTAAGATTTCATCGCCATATAAGTGGCCGAATTGGTCGTTAATACGTTTAAAATGGTCGAGATCGATTAACGCCAGATAGATATAGTGGTGCTCGGAGCTCGTGATGAAATCCTGGTGTTGTTTGTTGTGAACCTGGGTAATGG
>JASFLF010000526.1:0-3719 GCA_050118235.1 Gammaproteobacteria bacterium
AGACTTATGTAGGTGAAATATACGAAAAAGGTTTTGGCATACAACCGGACTATGAACTCGCCGCGGCCTGGTATAAAAAAGCCGCTGCACAAGGCGACGCGCGGGCCAAGTTAAACCTGGGTTATCTGTATGAAAAAGGCTTGGGTGTTGAGCAGGATTTGAAAATGGCGCTGCTGTTATACCGGGAAGCATCGGGATTGAACGACACCGATTTGGAATTTGATTCGTATGTGGATTCGGGGACCATCAGTTCCAGCGTCGACGAAGTACGCGCTCTCAAAACGGAATTGGCGGAGAAAAAAGAAAAAATGGACACCGTCAGTCAACAAATGAGCGATACTCAGGCTAAATTAGCTGAGGAAAAACAACGTTTGCAACAAGCCGAACAATCCCTGCAACAAGACAAAGCCGAGTTGGAAAAACTCAAACAAATGACCTCAGCCGACAAACAGCAGCTGGCTAAAAAGGAAAAACAACTAAAAGCGCGCGAAGTCGAGTTGGAAAAACGCATCGAAGAGAATAAACTCATCGCCCAACAAACCAGTGACGTACTGCAACAAGCGGATGTGCAAGCGCAAACGCCTTCGCCCGTGGCTAAAATCTCCATCGCCGGTCCCAGCATTCAATTAGTGAATCCGCAGTTAATCAGTATGCGTGGAATTTCCGTAGTCAATGTTCGCCCGGGCACCAAGACTCGGGAAATTGTCGGAAGCGTCAACGCACCGGCCGGGCTGCAAACCCTATCCATAGACGGTAAAAATCAAAAAATCGACGATAAGGGATTGTTTAGAATATTGTTACCGGTTAGCGCCAAGCGCCGGCCGGTAAAAATCGTTGCCGTGGACAGCCAGGGCAAAAGAGCGGAAATTGCGTTTGACTTGGTCGAAAGCAACAAAGCCCAGCCCATTGTCGTTGCGGCGCCCACTGTGAAACCGGAAGAAGTATCCGGAGCATTCGGTAACTTTCATGCGATTATTATCGGTAACAACAACTATACTCAGTTTCCGAAACTCAAAACCGCAGTCAATGACGCAAAAAGCGTTGCCGAAGTATTGGCCAACAAATATGGATTTAAAACCACGACATTAGTCAATGCCAACCGATTTATGATCCTTGCCGCTTTGAACCGGCTGAGCAAAATACTGGATGAAAACGACAACTTGTTAGTGTATTACGCCGGTCACGGAGAGCTTGCATCCAATAAAGACATCGGTTACTGGTTACCGGTGGACGCTGATCGCAGTGACAAACGCAAGTGGATTCCCAACTCCGCAATTTCCGATGTTATCAGCGCCATACCGGCGAAAAGAGTCCTGGTGGTGGCCGATTCCTGTTATTCCGGTTCTCTCACCCGCTCTTCACTGGCCAGACTGGACACCGGTGTTTCCGAAGTCGAGCGCCTGACGTGGCTGCGTGCCATGGCCAAATCTCGGGCGCGCCTGGCATTGACCTCCGGCGGTTTACAACCGGTCGCCGACATAGGCGGTGGTGATCATTCCTTGTTTGCCAATGCTTTATTGGGTATTCTGGAGAACAATACAGATATACTGGAAGGCCAACGTTTGTATCAACAAGTTTTCGCCCAAGTGACCATTGGTGCGGAAAACCTCAATATTGACCAAGAGCCCTTGTACGCTCCGATTCGACATGCCGGTCATGAATCCGGCGAGTTTTTCTTTTTACCCGGAAGAAAAAGTTAAAGACACTAATTAGCTAGCGCATTATGTGGTAAATGTTTTAAGAAAAATGATTGGTATGGGCAAGAATTTACTGGTTTTAATGTCAAATAGGTTCATGTGGTTATTGGCTTTTGGTTTGCTGCTCAGCGGATGTGCAAGCCAAAAGAATCTCGATCAATTGGTCCAGGAACGCAAGTTAGTCAAACAAACCATTGATACCGGGCGGTTTACCCATCTACTCATCGCCCCTAATACCGAATCTGCTTCCCATGACGTGCTACATATTTATATCGAAGGTGATGGCTCGCCCTGGCTGCGCAAAGACGCTATAGCCGCTGATCCCACGCCGCATAATCCCCTTGCGTTGAAACTCATGCTGCAAGATCCTACGCCAAGTATTTATTTAGGCCGGCCATGTTATTTTGGATTAATGAACTCACCGAATTGCGTGCCGCCCGTATGGACTCACCTGCGCTATTCCAAGCAAGTCATCGATAGTATGCAGGCGGCTTTAGAAAAATATTTGCAAGACAATGCGTATCAGCATTTGACCTTTATCGGTTACAGCGGTGGCGGCGTCATAGCCATGTTGCTGGCAAAGCGGTTTCCGCAAACCAACCGCCTCGTCACTATTGCCGCGAACTTGGATATCGACGCCTGGACTCGGTACCATAACTTCAGTGCGTTGTCCGGATCGATCAATCCAGCGACACAACCCCCGTTGCCGTGGTCTATACAACAAACCCACTATGCCGGCAAACGGGATAAAAATGTCCCGGTTGCCATTATCAATTACGTATCTTCCCGGCAACCCAACAGCAAGATGCGCACGAAGGAAAATTTCGACCACATCTGCTGTTGGGAAAAAGAATGGCCTGATTTACTAAAAGAATTAAATATTCTACCGAAATAACAATGAGTTAACCATTTTTCTGCCAGCAATCTAACAATGTATTGTTAGGTCTTCAAACACTAGTGTAGTGTTTCATATAAACCGCACATTTAGACGAGATAGACTTGAGGTGGGTCTTACAGATTCTATCTGGCCCTACGGGAAGCCACTCAAAGCACGATTGCCACGTTGCAGACCTTGGAAAGGTAGCCGACATTCCCTGCGCTCTGCGCCTCGCACTCGCGCTTTGAGAGGCTTTCTAAATGCACGTTTTATATGAAACACTACACTAGGACATCCGCGAACTTATCAGAAGGCCGAATTCCTTAAAGAGTTTTAGCTGATATCCGAAAACCCTCTAAAGGATTTCCAGAAAACATTATCGCTTTCACTCATCGAGCCATCAACTTGTGATCCATAAATCGCCAGAAGGCAATCTACTATTCTACAAATTTATGCCGCTTGAGATAGTCACTCATTTAGCGGCCGTGGGACTGCTGGCACTCCACTTCCAACACCTGATCCACGATACTGTATTCAAAACATTTCTCTACGGCTTGGTAGGCGTTTGTGTTTTCCGTCTGATGATTCTGTTCGGGATAAAAATCTATGACTACCACAAAATCGACGGCGCAGGGTTTGCCGGTACGGTGACTTTATATCTCAACAATATCGTATCAGGCGGTTTTTGGGCAGCTTCCCTGATATGGTTGAGTCATTCGATGACTGAAGTTTCATTTGATGCGCCACTGTTTCCCCTCATCATCGCCGGACTTCTGGCCGCCACCCTGGCGGGCTCAGCATTGCAAGCTAAACTATTTGCCGCATTCGCCATACCTTGTATAGCGTTGCTCCTGGTGTATTCCGCATACACCCAGCCTTTTAAAAATACGGCCGTATGGCTATTTTTGGCTTTTGCAGCTTTGTTGTCATTGTGGGTCAGTTCTCGCTTAGAGAACGTCTTTTCCCGCTATCGTGCTTTAAGCCGGCAAAACACTACGTTGCTACAAGATTTAGCCACTGCCAAACAACAAGCGGAAGCCAACCGCAAAACCATCGAAAAAGCCAATGATGCGCTAAAAGAAGAAGTCATTGAACGCAATGCCGCTGAGAAGAGGATCCGCGCCTCCGAGCGGGAAACCGCTCGA
>JASFLF010000527.1:0-3714 GCA_050118235.1 Gammaproteobacteria bacterium
CGGTGATGATGCAATGTTTCGCGATTACCTGTCTGGTCACTGTCATATGGGTCATATACGGCTACAGCATGGCATTTGGCGATGGCGGTTCCATGCAGAGCTACTTTGGCGGTTTCACTAAGGCCTTTTTTACCGGCGTAGGGGTTGATTCAATGAGCGGTTCAATTCCGGAAACCGTGTTTTCAATGTTTCAGTTGACCTTTGCCATTATTACACCAGCACTGATCGTTGGTGCATTTGCCGAGCGTATGAAATTTTCCGCCATGCTGTGGTTCATGGGTATCTGGGTAACGCTGGTTTATTTTCCAGTGTGTCACTGGGTTTGGGGTGGCGGCTGGCTGAGCGGACTGGGTGCGCTGGACTTTGCCGGCGGCACAGTGGTTCACATTAACGCGGGTGTTGCCGGTCTGGTCGCCGCACTGGTTCTTGGCCCACGCAAAGGATTTCCCAAGACCGCAATGCCACCACACAGCATGGTTTTGACACTAATCGGTGCCGGCATGTTATGGGTTGGCTGGTTCGGATTCAACGCCGGCAGTGAACTGGCGGCTGACGGAACGGCAGGCATGGCCATGGCCGTGACACAAATTGCCACGGGTACTGCGGCGCTGACGTGGATGTTTTGCGAATGGATAGCACATGGTAAACCCGGAGCCCTGGGTATTGCGTCCGGTGCGGTAGCAGGTCTGGTTGCGATTACACCAGCATCCGGTTTCGTAGGACCCATGGGGGCGATGGCCATCGGAATCGCCGCGGGTGTGGCCTGTTACTTTGCCGCCACCAAACTTAAACGCGCCTTGAAGTATGACGACTCATTGGATGCATTTGGCGTTCATGCCATCGGCGGTATCGTGGGCGCTCTGTTAACCGGCGTATTTGTCGCGGCTTCCCTGGGTGGTGCTGGCTTGGCCGAAGGTGTCACCATGGGGCATCAGCTGTGGATCCAGTTCATCGCCGTAGCGGCGACCATTGCGTATGACGCCATCGTCAGTTTCATTATTTTGAAGATTATCGACGCAATTATCGGCCTGCGAGTCAGCGAAGAACAAGAAACCCAAGGCCTTGATATTTCCCTGCACGATGAACGCGGCTATGATATCTAAAACTTGATACTAACAATCAACGTAATAACAAACTGAAACACCAAACTCTTCATCGGTAGGAATACCACCGGGAGATTCTTAAAAGGGGGCACAATGCCCCCTTTTCTATGACTTATTTATTGGGGTGAGCTTCATTTGAATGTTATATAATCGCTTTTCTGTACTTGCAACATCTGACAATCCGCGGATCCCGTGACCACAACAAATGCAAAAAACTACTTACCTCCTTGGTTGGCAAATCTCAAGTATTCCGCCATTTGCGCAGGAGACGGAGAGGAGTGCTCAGGAGCGGAAGGCGGTGGGCTTTGTTGTTGCAACACACTTGCAAGAAAAACACTTTGCCCAGCCGGGACAGCTTTTTCGGCGTGACTCGAAGTTACCGATTGCGCGATGTTCCGCACAGAATTTACCATCTCGTTGCTCAGAGGTTGGTTAGGCGAGGAAGTAGCGGTTAAAGCTATTGGTTCACTTACTGCATTTATATTTTCATTCAGTATAGCTTCCTGGTTTTCAACCAATGCAGGTTCCTGCTTGGCTGGCATTTTTGTATTATGGAGTTTGCTGAGTTTCTTGCGAAAGAGTTAATTGCTTTGAAGCCCTCTTCTATCTGCCTGTGTCTGGAACAGGTATTCTCGATATTCTCGTCACTAAACATTCTTGTTTGTAGAGCTGATTCACAGTTTTACACTAGTCGTAACGTGGTGGATATCTCTTAAAACATGTATTCGCGTGTCAGGTCCTGACCTCGATTCGGCCATGCCCAACAAGCGGGATCGTACCGTTGATATACCTGTTGTAGATATGTAATACGTAACTGCCCGGCGCCAGACCTGTCCACGTGTACTCCTGGCGAGTGCCGATATCGAAGAGCTGACGATTGTTGCCGATCCTGATCCAGTAGTTAGGCGGCGGCCGTCTCTCCGGCTCGATATGGCTGATGTCGCTCGCATAATTCGCCTCAGCCGAAACCCGCACTGTTCCGTACTCACCCACAACAAACCGCGTCCTTCCCACGAGTTGGGCGTGTACGTTGAAAGTAAAATCATGAGTAAAAGTCGGAAAACGGTGGCTCACCACACCATCGACATAATCGATAATATCCGGCCCTTCGGGTAATGTCCGCAGATCCTGCTCGATCTCGCTCCATGTGAGTGCATCGGTGGTTTTGCCGAGTCTTCTCGCCGCGGCGGTTTGCGCCTGCGCCACCGTTCGCCGCCCCCCATGGTATAGCGCGATGCCCAGCCGGCGCTGTGTGTCCTGATCGCGTACGGGATTTTCGCGCTGGGCTATTTGTTGGAACATGTAGGCTGCGGTGTAGAAGACCGCCCAGTTTCGGTCCTCGACCCGATCGATCCAGTTGGTTGGTGCGGCCCCGAAAATACCTGCAAACGTAGCGATTTCGTCTGGAAAATTAGTATCCACATCGGTAACCGCAGTCTGGCCCATCGCGCCTCGCCCGTACGTACTGGTACCCACACGCAATGTCTCACCGATACTGCGAGCAATACCCGTGCGTTCTTGTTCTTCGGCGAACACTCCGCCAATCATATCCGCAGTGAGCAAGGAAACCGCTCCAGCGAGCTGGCGATCAAGCGCCGACGTTGGATTGGTGAGACGCGGGGAAGACGTGAGTATGCGAATGGATTCGGCAATGGGATCGGGAGCCGGTGTTTCCGGGATACGGCGGATCTTCGATTTGCCTGCAGGTTCGGGATGTATAGCGCTGTATCTTGCGCTCCCCAATAAGCGCAAGACTTCCCGGTTACCGATGGAACGTTGCAGATGAAGGAAGGAGTACTCTAATGACTGCGTCTGCGGTTGTATGGTTTTCTTGGTACGGCTCGTGCCCTTACGTTGTTCCGGCAGTTTTTTCAGGCTTTCGAATCGTGTCATGTGCGAAACCCTCCAAACGGTTTCCCATTGCCATTTTTGATATAGTTTACTACCTCAACGGCATATGGATTAAAAAACACAGCCACCTCCAGGTTCATGATACGGCATTCTCAGATAGAGGACCGGCTCCTTCCTAGCAATCCGCATTACTCCGAACTCCTAGCTCCTAATCCCTAACACCTAACACCTAACACCTAGCTCTTAGCTCCTAGCGCTTAGCTCCTAGCTCCTAGCTCCTAATACCTAGCTAATGCAACTTTACTTCCGGATCTACGCTTCTTCTCAGCATTTTGGAAAACGTCAGTAACGCCGTGCGCAGCCACCCATACAGCGCAATCTGGTGCATTTTATACAGCGAGAGATAAACCAGCCGGGCGATGTATCCCGTTATAAAGAGGGTTCCCGGAATATTGCCCATTAAGCTACCCACGGTGCTATAACTGCCTAACGTTACCAGTGAGCCGTAATCGCGGTACTGGTATTCGTCATGGCATTCGGTGCGGGACACGCCTTTTAGGCGATTGCTGAGCACCTTATAAAGAAAGCTGGCCTGCTGATGCGCCGCCTGGGCGCGCGGCGGCACGATACCACCGCTTTTATCCGGACAGGCCGCGCAATCACCCAAGGCATATATGTTTTCATCCCGAGTGGTTTGCAGGTCGGTTTTTACCACCAGTTGATTAATACGATTGGTTTCCAAACCGTCAATGTCACGCAA
>JASFLF010000528.1:0-3703 GCA_050118235.1 Gammaproteobacteria bacterium
CTGGATAGTCTGTATCACGAACAAGTGGCCTTTACCTGCGGAGACTGTCATTTAGGCAGTGCCGGCGCCAACAACCGCTTCGGAGATTTTCGCTCTTCCGGTTGTACCGCTTGCCACATGGTATATAGCCCCGATGGCCGCAGCCGCAGTACCGACCCCAACGTCAATAAGGTGGAACCTGCCAATCCGGATGCCATCACCGCGCCCGAACGGCCGCACATCGCAACCCATAGGATTAAGAACGTCGCCAAGACTTTGCCCAATGGGGAATTCGTCACCGGCATTACCGACATGACATGCGCCGGCTGCCATCAAGGTTCAAACCGTACCGTCATGCAGTTCTGGGGCATTCGTTTGGACCAAAATCAGGATTTGGTGAACAACACGCAATATCCCGCTAACCCGGCTACCTTCACCAATACCGCGAATGACACGCGATTGTTTGATCCGGCGGTGAACAACAATACCTTTAATGGCCGCAATGCCAATCAATACATCGAGTATGAAGATTACGACGGTGACAATCGCGATGATACCCCGCCCGATATTCATCATGAAGCCGGTTTGGGTTGTATCGACTGCCACGGCAGCCGTGATCTTCATGGTGGTGCCATTGGGGACGATTCCGGAGGCGATATTCAAAGCCGCCAGGAGCAAGCGGTGGCGATTACCTGTGAAAGCTGTCACGGTTCGGTGGAGTCCTATGCATCGACCAAATCTTGTCTGACTTATGAAGATCGGCAAGCCAATTGTGTTTACGATACGCAAGGCAATCCTCTGCGCCATGTGACCCGCGATACCAATGGCAATTATTATTTGATCAGCCGGGTGTCGGGAGAGCGCCATTATGTTCCACAGACCAAAGACACTGTGGTGCTAAGCAACAAGACCAATCCGTTGAACAATCAATTGCTATACAGCGCCAAGGCGTCGTATGCCATGGGGCGTGCGGACGGTAACATCGCCACCGGCATTGGTCCCATGCAGCAGGATCCAAACATGTATACCAACGGCTTTAGTCACTCCGACAGCATGGACTGCGTCTCCTGTCATGCGTCCTGGACCAACAGCTGTATCGGCTGCCATTTGGGGGGGGAATACGATGGCAACCCGGCGAATTTCCGCTTCAGCAATATCACCGGAGAGCGCATCGTGTATAACGAGCAAGCCGCCGATTTCGTGTATCAAACACCGGTGCCTTTCCAACTGGGCGTTTCGGCCAACAACATGATCACCCAAACCACTCCGGCCGAAAAAGTGTTTTACCGTTATACCGATATCAACGGCAACACCTCGCAAGTGCTGGCGTTCAGCGATCGCAACGGCAATGGCAACAATCCCAACGTCGCCGGCCGCAATGCGTTTCCGGCCCTTGGTCACAACGTCATGATGGCACACTCCATTCGTGGCAAAGTGAGCAATAGCAAAGAGGGGCCGCGGTATTGCGTCGCTTGTCACTTAAATCAAGACAGCTTGAATAACTTTGGCGCACAATACGACGCGTTCGTCACGGCCATGGCTAACAATGACTTTGCCAACCTGGACTTTAACTTGTTGCAACAGCACATCGGCCAAAATCCGGGTAATCAAATCAACTCGCCGCTGTGGGTACACATGGTAGCCGGTTTGGGCTCCGGGCTGTTCTTGTTCGATCAAAACGGTTGCCCGGTCAATCCGTTGGACGACAACGCTAACCGACAATATTGTGTCAATGGCGCACCGGCAAGGAATTTTGACCTCAATAATGCTGTTTATAACCTTGATCGGATAGTGGAAGCCACGGGCATCTCCAACGGCTCTAACACCAGTCCCATGAAAAAACCCGGTGCAGGCACGAACAAGCGCGGTGGCGCGCTCAATCAAAACCTCTCCGGTCCGCTCGGTGCTCAGTTGATCCAGAAGTTAACTGATCCGAATGTTGGCGTCGTACTGGACTCTTGGTTCGATGCTGACGGTCAACCGCAAGGAAATGCGGCTGACTTCATCCAGTAAGCAACTGCTGGACAAGTTGCCGGCCACGTGATGTGGCCGGCTTTTTTAACGCAATGAAGTGAATCGAATGAATCAAAATTTTTTAAAAAAGTTAACCCAATCGGAATTTTCTATTGCACAACGTGTTAATAAATCGAGATGAATAATCTTATTGTACATTTAGCTTTAAACCCCGATGTCAGTATCGACCATTTCCCCGGTGCCGATACTGACAGTCAGCATGCACCGTTACGCAGCTGACAAACCTAACCAGTAGCAATTACTGGTTATTGACTAGCCGACTACCCGCCTGACCGTAGTCGGCTTTTTTTATGCCTTTTAGCTAAGATTTCTTACGAACACTCACCATATCCCGCCCTATTGGACTAATTGTTGTTTCTTGTAGACAAACAGCAGCATGCAGCTGCGAATTGTCCAGCGTCGTGAGATTCAATATACTAGCGGCCTTGGCCAAATCAGGTACTAACCATGAATCAATACTGGAGTGACATCGTTGAGAAATTGACACCTTACACCCCGGGTGAACAACCCAAGGTGAGTAATCTCATCAAACTCAACACCAACGAAAATCCTTATGGCCCGTCACCGGCGGTGCTGGCGGCCATAAGCGCGGAAGCCAATGACAGTTTGCGCTTATATCCCGATCCCAATTCGGATAGAGTTAAAGAAAGCGTTGCGAATTTTTACAGCATCAATGCGGAGCAGGTGTTTGTCGGCAACGGCTCGGATGAAATCCTGGCCCACACTTTTCAAGCCTTGCTCAAACATGAACGGCCGGTATTGTTTCCCGATATTACCTACAGCTTTTATCCGGTGTATTGCGGTTTATACGCCATTGAGTATAAAACCATACCTTTAAACGACGCTTTTCAGATCAGTATTGGCGACTACACCACTCCCAATGGTGGCATTATATTCCCCAATCCCAACGCGCCCACGGGATGTTTGCTTTCATTGACTGAAATCGAACAATTACTGAACAGCAATCCGGATTCCGTAGTAGTCATCGATGAGGCTTATGTGGATTTCGGCGGTGACACTGCGGCACCCCTTATCCGGAATCACCCCAACCTGCTGGTGATCCAAACCTTGTCAAAATCCCGGTCATTGGCCGGCCTGCGGGTGGGTTTTGCCATGGGACAATCCCATCTTATCGAAGCACTGGAACGGGTGAAAAACAGTTTCAACTCCTACCCTTTGGATCGCCTGGCCATCGCCGGGGCTGTGGCGGCGTTCTCGGACAGCGATCACTTCGAACAGACCCGCCACACAGTCATTGCTAGCCGGGAGAAATTGACCCGCGACTTGAAAGCCTTAAATTTTGAAGTACTACCTTCCAGCGCCAATTTTTTGTTGGTTCGCCATGGCAAACACCCGGCGGATTATTTGGCGCAACAGCTGCGCGATCGCAATATTATCGTGCGGCATTTTAAGCTGCCGCGGATCGAAAATTTTTTACGTATTACCGTCGGTACAGATCCACAGTGTCAGGCATTAACCACAGCTTTGCGGGAAATTCTTAGTTAACGCCACACAGGGAAATCAAGCGGCTGTTGTGCTAGAATCGACAGCGTTTCCAACAACAAATCCACCAATTAAAAAAACGGAAATCCCCTATGTTCGATATGTTGGCCAAGTTGCTCAAAGCGCTCAATGCAGAAGGCAGTCCCACACAAATCAGTTTAGGATTCGCCGCTGGGATGATCGTCGG
>JASFLF010000529.1:0-3701 GCA_050118235.1 Gammaproteobacteria bacterium
GTCTGGCCTTCGGTTGCACGCAGAAAGTTGATGAAGTCACGACCGCGATCTTGGTTTTCAGAAGTTGCCAACAACGCCAACGAGTAGGTATTGGGCGCGTTAACAGACGAATCCGAAGCCGGTGTTGGAATGCCCAATGAACCAATGGTTGAGCCGGACATACCGGTTACTGCGGTATTGCCGTGATTGATCTGGTAAGCCAATTCGGTAATCCAAACAAAACCGGTATCTACGGGTTCATAGCCTTCCACTAGCATAATACCATTGGGCGTTTCCACGTGGTGAACACGCGATTCGTGGGTGTTTGCCTTGTTGAGTGTGGCGAATTCACAGAACTTATATTCTCCAGGGCTGTATTCACATCCCATTGCCGCCAGGTCATGGGACGAGTGATTTTCACCCGCGTCACGGCTAACGAGACGCTCAGCTGCCGGAGATCCAGCCATGGGTGTGGCAACAACAGCCAACGCATCCTGCAACCAGGCGGATGCCATCTTGGTAGCAGTTTCAGTGGTACCATCCGCATAAGTGTACGTCATGCTAATTTCCTGGTCATTGTCACGAATGTAGTCGTGCGCTGCACCCATGTATTTGTTTGCCGCATTATGAATACCTTCATTGATGTGATCCAGATTTGAGGCGATGACATCACCGGACAGCAAATCCATTAAAATATCGAATTGTTTATCAAAGTCCGCATCCCCAGTACCATAACTATCCGCACCGATCCCTTTAGGATTCCCTTCTGCGACCATCAAGTCTAGCTTGTTCTGGATATAGGGTACCGCTTCATCAATAAAACCGCTATTCGCCAGATCCTGCATTAAATTGTAATTGGTGGAGGCAAAAACATCGAAATCCACCTGAAAATTACCAGATAAGAAGTTTCGCTCTTCGTCGTTGCCCAACAACATACAACCGGATTTTATTTGTTTGCGAATCTGGCCAGGCGGAATTAATTCAACAAAATAACGGGTGGAGTCTTGATTCAAATCAGCCAGAGTCCAGCCGGTCGCATCGTTTGGTCTGTAAGCAGGCTCACTACCGTCACCCGTACCAATCCAAACATTGAATTGTTGCATGGCTTTGTCAAATACCACCCACTGGTTACCCGCCATGCCCAGGTTGAGTTCGGAAGTCATGGGATTGCCGTGAAATTCAGTAGCCCGATCAGCCGGCAAAAAGGCGCACGTGCCCTGCAAAGTGTATGATGTGACATCATCTCTGTCATGTTTATCATGTCTATGAGCATATTCATGACCAATTTTTTTACCTCGATCATGATTACCGTTAGCGAATACAGCACCACTGCCGGCGATCAGCGCTCCCCCCGTTACCGCCAGTATTAACTTTGACAGCTTTTTCTTTTTAAACCCATTATTCATTGTGCGTAGCTCCTTTTTCTATTGAGTTCTTACATCGTTGTGTTGTTTTAATGTTATTTTCGGTAGATTGAAACCCATATCACTGGGACAATTGTACTGACTTTAAAAGCAACAATTGAAGTAAGTGCTTCCGATTGATCATCGGAAGCACCTCCTTTTCAATGTTAGCTTTCAGCAAATTGCTTTTAAAGCCGAATAAAGCAAACGCTAATTACCTGCAACTGCATACACTCTGATTTACACCTGCCTCAAAAGTGCAATTTCCCTGAGAAGGGACACTAAAACATGGCTGCGCGCAACATGTCAATCTAGGGTAAACCCTATAATTGTCGGGCAGTGCGATGAAAAATTACAATGGTGGATTTCGAAAGGGAGATAGACTGATATTGTGGCTTAAACTGTTAATAATACCGACAATCGTTTTATTACAATTTTATTAAAATCGCTTTATTAATATACTTTAAAGGTAGCCCATAAAGCAAAAGTGATGAAAAATTATTCAGCTGTCTAGGCATGCGATTAAAATTGTAAAATATTCACACAACAACCTTAATACCAGCACTGTAAAATTTTTCGACTGCGGCATTACGTACTATTTCGTAAAAACCCTCAATTAAACGGTGTTCGATACAAACACACTATGGTAGGTAGGCGGATGGGTAACTACTTATTCGTGCGCTCTGTATTTAGTTCGTTAACGGAGGCGCCGCATTTCCAGCATAGAGCAAATTGCGCTTCATTCTCTTCACCGCATTGCGCACAAATCCATGGGGGTTCGTCATCTACCTTTTTGTGCAGTTCGGCTTGAACGATTTGTTCAGCGCGTTCAAAGTCCGCATCGTCCACATACAGTCTTGGCCAGCACTCGTTGGGCGGTAACTCACCTGCACCGCCCGATAAATATTCATTCTTGATAAAACACTTAATACCGTAGGATTGCAAAATATCCTGGTAATAAGCGACCCAAAACAACTGTGGTGAGCTGTACACTGCTTTCATTGGTGGTAATCCGGCTTATTTATATGAATAGACTGCAATTTTACCAACCAAATACCACACCTTCCAATAAATTATTGTGCGTCAAATACTCTTCTTTTTTAGCCGCGACAAACGCTTGGTTCCCGGCAAACCGTTTGGAGATAGATGAAGTGGCATTTTTGCCCTCGCCCACGGTCAAGGAACGGATTATCTTGGCTTTCTTATCAGTGTTCAAACGTGGCCCGGCGGATATGGCCTGATTAGGGAGGGGATTGCTGCGGAAAATTGCTTTAAGGCCGGCGCGATTTTTCCCATTTAGATGCTTATCGTAGAACTCAGCGCGGAATACAGCAGCCAGGCAATCCCGCCGCTGCAGCGCTTTATACACATTCATAAAACCGCCGCGCACATCCCATATGACCGGCTGTCTCACAGGATTTTTAAATTGATCCATCAACGTCAATGCCGCCAGGTTCGGTGGGGGTATGGCGCACACTTTTTTACCGATTAAATCTTGTAGGTTGTTGATCTCGTCGGTATCTTGGTAAACCGCAACAACAAATTCCAAGGAACCCGGCAACTTTACCAACACATCGTGTTGCAAATGTGCGACGCGCCAAGACACAAAGTGTGGTCCGTCAAACACGATATCGTAGACACCTTTACGCAAATCCCTTTGATATTCCAACCAGTTGTTAGGGTGCCGATAGATTACATTCTCTCCCAATAATTTCGTTAAATGACTGGCGAGAGGGCCGTAAAGTTTGATTCCGGCATCGAGCTGTTCTCGTGGAGGCGCGGATAATATCAAATCCGCCTGGGCGGTAAGGCAAAAACACAAACCCCACACCATGAAGAAGCGTGTGAACCCTGTTCGTATTCTATGATTCGCCTTGCCGGTATTAACTGTGCCCAAAATGCTTAAAACTGAGAGATCCCTAAATCGTTTAATAATTTTTATAGTCATTACTACCACCTTACAGCACTATGTAGCTAGCCCAATGTACTGCCGATAAGCCGATAAAAAGATCAGCCGATAAATTGAAAGCTTAACACAATCTAGCCGCTATCCTATCCAAAGACAAACAATTAAATGTATTTTCAAAATTATTTTTATTGATAAGGAACCTCTGAATAAGTCTGGGCGAGCAGCCATGAAACACAAATCGTCAAATGCGAGGCGCGAAACGCAGTGAATATAGGGAATATTGACAAGTTTCGCAACGAAGCAGTTGGCGATTTTAAACTCATGGATGCCGGTCATGACTTATTCAGGTTCTATAAGTATGACTTCGACCACTTTTGGTGCACTCGAAGCACTTGGCTGCAGGATGGTTA
>JASFLF010000530.1:0-3699 GCA_050118235.1 Gammaproteobacteria bacterium
GCCATATTCAGTTGGATAACGTCACCTTTCGTTACCGGCCCGATGGTCCGGAAATTTTACGCCAAATCTCCTTACCCATTGCGGCCGGTAAAACCGTCGGTATTGTGGGCCGCTCCGGTTCCGGCAAAAGCACCATCGCCAAGCTGGTGCAACGCTTGTATGTACCGGAAGGCGGGCGGGTGCTCATCGATGGCGTGGACTTGGCTCAAGTGGATCCGGCCTGGCTACGCCGCCAGATCGGTGTGGTGATGCAAGAGAGTTTTATGTTCAACCGATCCGTACGGGAGAATATTGCCCTGTCGGACCCCGGCATTCCCATGGAGCGAGTCATCGAAGCGGCTAAGCTGGCCGGCGCGCATGAATTTATCCTGGAACTGGCGGACGGTTACGACACCATCATCGGCGAGCACGGCTCAAACCTGTCCGGCGGGCAACGCCAGCGCATGGCCATCGCGCGGGCACTGGTGAGCAATCCCCGCATACTCATCTTTGACGAAGCCACCAGTGCACTGGACTACGAGTCCGAGCACATCATTCAGCAAAACATGGCGCGCATTTGCCAGGGCAGAACCGTATTGATTATCGCCCACCGCTTGTCCACCGTACGCCATGCCGATTGCATTTATGTCATCGACAAAGGCCAAATCATCGAACAAGGCCATCATCTGGATCTATTAAAGCGCAATGGCTATTACGCGCGCCTGCAACAACATCAGGAGGGGACTTATGCCGTGGCTTAATGGGTTGGTGAGACATATCAGTATATGGCGCCAAGCCTGGCGGGCAGAAACCCAAGCGCCCAAACGCCAAGGCAAAGCCAGGCACGAAATGGAATTCCTGCCGGCGGTATTGGAACTGCAAGAAACCCCGGCCTCGCCCATTGGCAGAACCATCGGCTTTATCGTCATCACTTTATTCAGTGTCGCGCTGGTGTGGGCCTACTTTGGCAAAATCGATATTGTTGCGGTGGCGCAGGGCAAAATCATCCCCAGCGGCCACGCCAAAATTATTCAACCGCTAGAAGCCGGCACCATTAGCGTCATTCATGTGGAAGACGGCCAAAAAGTCGCGAAAGGCGATGTGCTCATCGAATTCGATGGCACCGACAGCGGCGCCGACTATACTCGTTTAAACAATGAAAAAATGGCGGCCCAAGTGGAAGCGGCCCGCTTGCGCGCGTTGATTGCCGGCAACCACCGAATCACCGCGCCAGCAGGCATAGACCAAGAATTGGTAGCTAACGCCGAGCAAACACTGGCGGACCAATTGCAGGAATACACATCCAACGTGGAATCGGCTCAGTCATTAATCGATCAGCGTAAAGCTGCTATTGAACAAACAGAAATCAATATCACCCGTCTGCAGCAGGTGTTACCCGTTATGGAAGAACGCCTCAAAGCGTACGAAGACATGTATCAAAAAGAATATGGTTCGAAAATTCAGTATTTAGAACTAAAAGAAGAACACATCAATAAAATACAAGACCTGGGAGCATTACAACAACAACGTATTCAGGAAATGGCCGCGCTTAAAGAAGCGCAAACCCAACATCAAGCTTTAATTGCCGAATTCAACAGCAGAAACAAAAGCGAACTGGCGCTTACCGAAACCAAAATCAAATCCTATGAGCAAGAACTGATTAAAGCCAACAACCGTTCGATCAAACAAAAGTTGCTGTCCCCGATTGATGGCGTCGTGCAAGAACTTTCCATTCACACCATAGGCGGCGTAGTTACACCAGCACAAAAACTTCTGGTTTTGGTTCCAGCGGAAGAACAGTTGGAAATAGAAGCTTGGGTGGAAAATAAAGACATTGGTTTTGTGAATGAAAACGATAACGCGGAAATAAAGGTTGAAGCGTTTCCTTTTACCAAATACGGAACCATCAGCGGTACTATCAAAACCTTATCGCAGGCCGCCGTGCCTTTGGAAAATGTCGGTTTGGTATTTCACGCCCGAGTCAGCATGGAACGCAACATCGTTCAAGTGCAAAACAAATTAGTGGAGTTAACACCTGGTATGAATGTAACGGTGGAAATCAAAACGGGAACACGGCGGATTATTGAATATTTTCTGGCGCCGCTGTTGCGGGGGATAAATGAGAGTATTAGGGAAAGGTAGCTTGCGAGTGTAATCCAATTGAAGCAACGAGGGTACTTCTAATGGAGATGCTGATGACCAGTAAGTATAGAAACTTCGGGATATATGTATTGCTGTTTTTATTGTTCGTTACGGTAAAAACCTATGCCGATGATACATCGGCTCGTTCCAGGTATGTGCTGGAGGAAGGTGAACATGTTGAGGTGTGTAAGGCATATCTGCTCAATTTGAATTCTTTTTCCGATAGATCCACACCTATGGCATGCGAGCGTGACTTAAATCCGGAGTTTAAAGATTTTGGTAAGCCTGCGTTGACGCAACTGGATGTATGGGAACATCGAGAGCTCTTAAAAGAAATCGAACGTTATCTTGGAAAAGAAAGAGCATATGGTAATCCCGAAAGGAACTTATTGGATTGGAACAATTCCCTTAAATCTCGTATTAAGAAAAAAAATGTAACTATGTTGTACGGGAAGTTGGACATAGATAACGACGGAAAGGAAGACTTCATACTTTTTTATAAAAACGGACGTTGCGGGGAAACGAGTTTTTATGGAACCCCCATTTTTGTCGTGAACGATAAACTAACAATGATAGACAGGCAAAAGACGCTGTATCTAATGCAGAACCCCAGTGTTATCGGAGATCGCGATTCCGGCGGCTGGGCTTATTCCATGTACGATGTGTTTACCTATAAAGGGGTTTCCTACTTTGATCGTTGGAATGACCCTACTACAGAGTTTAACGTGTACCTGTTGAAAGAGGGTACGGTGAACAAGGTTTGTGTGTACGACTACGTAAGCAACCGGACTAAATAAATATTTAGACTTCCAGCTTGAGATTTGCATAGAGGTATTTTTATGGAATTAGATAAGACAACAGATTACGCCGCTGAGTTACAAGATTTTTTAGTTGGGGCGGAAGGGGCGGAGTATACACCGTATGCGGATACGGCGGGTATCCCTTCAATTGGTTATGGATATAATTTGCAGGACCGAAACGTAAGGGAAGCTGTACTGGAAATATTGGGATTTGATGTCAGTGGAACTGAATTAACCGGAGACGCGCTTGCCGCCGAACAGGACTACATCGCGCAAATCACCGATGCCGTCAACATGCTATATGATCCAAACGGCAATTCCTTGGAGGTTGTGTTACAAAACATCATGAGCGCGCGGTTGAATGACGCCAGGTATAGCGCGGTAGGTTGGGGTGCCAAAAGTAGGCGCTCTAGGCGACGATAGGAACCCCAACACAAACGTTAGCGACAACAACTGAAATAAAAAGATGCAATACCGGCGAGCAAAGGAAAAAGGCGGAACTTATTTCTTCACCGTAAATCTTGCGGAAAGAAAGAGCAATTTATTGATCGAGCATATTGAAGTTTTAAAAGAAGTAATGAAAAAGGTCAAACAACAACATCCCTTCCATATTAATGCCATGGTGGTGTTACCGGATCATCTGCATGCGATATGGACTTTGCCGAAAGATGATGCGGATTATCCGAAGCGTTGGATGTTGATTAAAAGCGGAATTTCCAGACGTATTCCGAAGAATGAATATCGCCGCAAGAGTCGTATTACAAAAGGTGAACGTGGT
>JASFLF010000531.1:0-3694 GCA_050118235.1 Gammaproteobacteria bacterium
ATGGACAACAACACCATCAGCATTATCAGCAATGCCCAGACGTTGCGCTCTAATTTATCCTGCAATTTGGTGGAGTAGATTTTATCTGCCATGATGCAATTCCCCTTAGGCTTGCGCCGGTTGTGCGGCGGCGCGCGGTACCGAGCCGGCCTGGCGTATGGTCATCACCACGTTGTACAGCATCACCAGCCCACCCACCGAATAAATAAATCCGCCCACCGTACGCATGACGTAATACGGATGCATGGCCGCAACAGATTCGGCAAACGTATAAGTTAACGTGCCGAACTCATCATAATCGCGCCACATCAAGCCTTGCATGATGCCGGAAATCCACATGGCGACGATGTAAATCACAATGCCGATAGTGGCCAGCCAAAAATGCAGATTTACCAGCTTGCTGGAATGCATTTCGGTGTTCCACAAACGGGGCACCAGATGATATAAAGCACCGGCGGCGATCATGCCCACCCAGCCCAGGGCGCCCGAGTGTACATGGCCGATGGTCCAGTCGGTGTAATGCGACAAGGCGTTGACCACTTTTAGCGACATCACCGGCCCTTCGAAAGTGGACATGGCGTAAAACGCCAATGACATAATCAGAAACCGCAAGACATAATCGGTGCGCAGCTTGTCCCAGGCACCGCTTAAGGTCATCATGCCGTTTACCGCCCCGCCCCAGGAAGGCACGATCATGGCAAATGAAATGGCGGCACCTAATGAGCCGGCCCAGTCCGGCAGCGCGGTGTATTGCAAGTGGTGCGATCCCAGCCATACATAGCCGAAGGTCAACGCCCAGAAGTGCAACACCGACAATCGATAGGAGAATATGGGCCGGTCGGCTTGTTTGGGCACGAAATAATACATAATGCCCAGAAAGCCGGCGGTAAGATAAAAGCCTACCGCGTTGTGACCCCACCACCATTGAATCATGGCGTCCTGCACGCTGGAGAAAATCGAATAAGACTTGAACAAGCCCACCGGGATGGCAAGACTATTGACCACGTGCAGATAAGTGATCATCACCATCATGGCCAGGTAAAACCAGTTGGATACATAAATGTGGGAGGACTTGCGGATGGCCAGGGTCATAATAAAGTTGAAGGAAAACGCCAGCCAGACCACCGCTATCAGTATATCGATAGGCCATTCCAGCTCGGCGTATTCTTTGCCTTGGGTAAGACCGAGAGGTAAAGTAATCACCGCCAGCACAATGATCAAATTCCAGCCCCAGAACACAAACCAGGCCAGTTTGTCGCTCCACAGCCGCACCCCGCACGTGCGTTGCACGCTGTAAAATCCCGTGGCCATGAGCACACAGCCGCCGAACGCGAAAATCACCGCATTGGTATGTAACGGTCGCAGACGCCCGAAGGTCAGTTCCGCAATATCCAAGTTCAGAAACGGCCAGGCCAGCTCCGCGGCGATGTATACTCCGACGAAAGTTCCCACCACCAGGTAGATGACCGATACCACCGAAAACCATTTTACGATTTCGAAGTTATACTTCTGCGCGGCAGCGGATTCTGTAGTGTTTGTCTCCACGATAAACGCCTCCCCTTCTTTTTAATGATCTGTTTCAGTGCTCTGTTACAGTTGTTGCAGCGATCCGCAATAGTCAATAAGTTTTCGTTATAGAACTTTGGGCTTTATTAATTGTTTATCGCTGCATCAATGCAGCGTCAATAAATCACCGCAATAGCCGCTCTTCTCTCACCAGTTAAGTAGAGAATACTAATATTTAAGCCGTCGAGGTGCAGATTCACAACATGGTGCGTCGGGCTATTTCACCGGCTTTTGAGCTAGATCAATTACTGGTTGAAAACTACTAAACAGGCAAGTGAATCGTAAAAATTGGTCGGCGTACCTCCGCCCTCCCTGAGATCGTACGTTTAATGTTCATGGATGCTCGAACCACGCATGGCAGGATGTCATGGATGCCGGTCATGACTTATTCAGGTTCCTTAATATTACTGCAACAAAAACCCCGCAAGCTTGCGCTTGCGGGGTTCTATTGTGAGTTATTGCGCTAACGTACTATTACGTCGTCTTATGCCGCTTTGAAACGCCCAGGGCGGGGTAAGGCCGGGCTGATGAAGTTCGGCCGCAGCGGTGTCGCTCTGGACTTGCGGGGGTTTGTATTCACCTTGGACAACGCATAAACCGGGCACCAGCCGATGATGGCTGTGGAAATGATAGGTATCGCCAACAGGGGCAGTATCACGGTCCAGCCAACCGGTGTGGGGCTGAACAACATGAAGTCGCCGATCATGATGGAGCCTATCGCCAATCGCGAGGCACCGTCCGCCATACCGACATTAACGGCGGCATGGCGTACCTTTTTCCTGGCGTTGGCGACGGTGTTGAGTCCCAGCATCGCGTAAATCGGGTCCCATCGGATGATGGCTGTTGAGACAACCACCACGGACAGTAGCGCCAATGTGGCGAGTAGTTCATCATAACGATTGTTAGCGCCTTGATACGCCATGAAAAGACCGATAAAAGTGACACCGACAATATAACGAATCAATCGATCACCATGGCCAATATTTTGGGTATAGACCGATGATTGTATAATTGCACTCATTGAAGTTCTCCTAATAGTAAGGTAAGTTGTGGGCGTTGCATTTTGCATATCCCACGGTCTGCATCACAGCAGATGACACTAATATAGGTCTTCTGAACTACAACACAAATTGCACTTTGTTATCGAACCCATTGATGATTATCTATGGCAAACACATACTCTCGTTTTCTAAGGTCGGTTACTTTTCGGCAACTGCAAGTGTTTGAGCGCATCGCGCAAACAGCCAGTTTTACCGCGGCGGCAAAAGAGTTGTTTCTCACTCAGCCCACCGTTTCCATGCAAGTGAAAAAACTCCAGGAGACCATCGGTACTACGCTATTCGATCAGGTAGGCAGAAAAGTCTTCTTAACACCGGCCGGTGAGGCGCTGCTGGAAACCAGTCATCAATTGTTCGCATTGATCGACTCGTTCGAAAACAAGGTGGCCGCGATGCAAGAGGTGGAAAGCGGCGGTCTAGCCTTGGCGGGCACCACGACTACCGAGTATTTTATTCCACTGATTCTCGGCATTTTCCATCAGCGGTATCCGAAAGTGCATATAGGCTTGACCATCACTGACCGTCTATCGCTGTCGCGACGGCTAGCACAAAACATGGATGATTTGTATTTAATGGGACAGCTTCCCGAACAAGAAGATGTTCACGTTGATCCGTTTGTGACTAATCCATTGGTTATTGTCGCCCATCCTCGTCATCCCCTAGCAAAAGTGAAAAAAATCCCTTGTAAAAAACTCTGCGAACAAAATTTTTTAATGCGCGAGCCTGGTTCGGAAACACGCATCGCGCTAAAGCGCTATCTCGACCAACACGATATTAAGCTGACGACCAAACTGGAGTTGAACAGTAACGAAGCAATCAAACAGGCCGTCATCGGCGGCATGGGCCTGGCGGTACTGTCCCGTTACGCCGTTGTCGCGGATGCGGAACTCAAGCGGTTGGTGATTCTCGATGTGGAGGGATTTCCGTTGCAGGAAAAATGGTATTTAGTTTATCCAAAACAAAGAGAACTCTCACCAGTAACCCAAGCATTTCTCACTTTCGTGCGCGATGAAGGCATTAGAATATTAACGCAGAGTTTAAGCGAGATTCGATAGAAAAATACCAAGGCA
>JASFLF010000532.1:0-3685 GCA_050118235.1 Gammaproteobacteria bacterium
CAAATGAGCGAGTGATTTACCTTCTAATGCCTCAGAGATTTGTTTGACCTCTTCGCTTAGGTCGACATTGGCTTCCTTACCCAACTCACTCAAGCACTTAAGCTGTTTGCCTACCAGTTCTGGATAGTCTTTGTTTGTTACACGGCGCGCGTTGTATCTTTTCGCGAAATCACTCGATGACTTCAACACCTTTTTGCCGCACTCTGAGGGGTGTCGTTTTTTCTGTTTATCAAGGATATCCCTTTGCCAACGTACTGTTTGCGAAATGTCGGCTGTATCCCCGATAGATAATTGCCGCATAGTGGCGAATGAATCAATTTTATTCAGCAACGTAGTATATGCAATGATAACCGCGTGGGCTTCACCTGATTTTACTTTGCCTTGTACGGCATCGAGATCTGGCACGATGCTGAACACGTCCTTTTCTGTCTTTTCAAGGAATAACTTGCTTGTTTTGATGATCGCTTCTTGGGAAGCACGCATGTATTGCAGATATTCCTGGTTCGTGATTTTTTCTTTATGGAGAAGTTCCAGCGCTGACTTGCTCAGACTGACTGCATCGGATATAGCGAAACCGCGACCCAGGCGCGTCATTACAGAACGATGAAGTTCAAGGTTGTCCCTGATGAGTTGCGGGTCATCCGCCAATCGTGCGCCAAGCGAAAAGCCATTTACCGCCTCTTTCCCAACCATTTCTGTAAATTGCACTGTTAAAACCTCGCCCGGTTTTCCTTGCGGCGGCTGAAAACGAAATCCCACCCAGCGATTCTCGGCGGGAAGCATGTTTTTAAGCACTATTGTTTCACCGGGCTTGAATGGCCGGGTTTCGCCATCTATGACTTCCACTTGTGGCGCTTTAAAGCGGGATAGCACTTTTTCATCGGCCGTGATGCGAATGTGCATATCACGAGGAAAAGTCGCAGCATTATGAGCAATAGCCCAAAAGCCCATGACTCCGGCACCAGCACCGCCTCTCGCAGGCGTTGTTGATAGCCCCATATTCCGCTGCGCTTTGTTATTGTCATCCAGTATCTTCATGTCAGTGGTTGGCCACCCGGGCGCAAAACCAAGCAGGCTAGGCGCAATGTATGCGTCACCAACAGACGATATTTCCACTGCGAGACAAAGATGACTTGAAGTTACCGCATTAAGGTGCCAGGGGTAAGCAACCGTGGTCTCCGGACCCAGGTCTCCCGCGGCAAACAAGATTGTGGGATCGGGGCCGGTGAAGGAAACATCGGGATCAACGGAAGAGGCATCCACGTAACTGCTTCCCGTGCCCAGTTTAGAAACCAGGAAATGCGCGCTTACCAGTGTGTCCCCCGTTACAGGAGCAGCATTACGCCTTATACGCGCAAACGCCCAGTTGTCGCCGATGTTGCCTGCACCGTTGCCTGCATTTTCATTTTGCGGTTGATCGTTGACGAATGCGCCGGGATCGGTACCACGGCGATTCCAAACATCGCTGGTGGAATAGAAATTAGCGTGTGTTGACGGTTCACTGCCATCATCTCCGCTGACGGCACTGTCTGTCCAGTCACGAACGTAAAAATCCGATACAGCCAATACTGAGGAATAGATATTTAGACCAGCCGCGGCCGGCAGACCCGGTGGTGCAGTGGCTGACGCCCAGGCTGTGTATATACGATCCGACACGCAGGCAATACCGTTGTAGTCGCCATATTTCGGACATCCACCAGCCGTGGAGCATGTTTCACCCACAGGGCATCCCCCTGCAGAGAAGTCACACGGCGTATTCGAACCGCCTCCTCCCGGCGCAGTACACCGCCCCGCAAGTTGGGGTTGAACGGAACAAAACTCCGAATCATTCACAGCTCGCGGAGCACAGGGCCATCCCGAAGCACACTGAGCATCGGCGTTAACAGAAAGATTGCGCTCTATATGGGCGACCAGGTCCGTCCCTTGCGCACTGGCGCCACCGACATAGAAATCCGTCAGGTCGTTATTTGCCACGGTCGCGGCCCTGCGGTCGTACCAGGACACGGCTCCCGTACCATTTACCGTGCATAGCCAGGGCATAAATCGTCGCGCCGTAGTCGCTTCGTTTATAGTTGTTGTGTTCGGCCAGGTCAAACCGCCATCGACCGAATCCCGCACAATGACATTTTCATTTCCAGCCACTGTGGTAGTGGCATAGGCTACGTAGATATGGTTAGCATTGGTGTCATCCGCAGCCACGGTCATACTACGCAAGTCATTGCCGTTATTACAGCGGTCCAGCCCCGGCATGGGACAAGTAATCGCGCTCACGCCAGCGGCAACAGTAACCGGAAAACCCGCTTGCTGAACCAGTCCCGCGCTGCAAGAACTGTATTTGTTGAGCATGACGTTGGCGCCGCTGCGATAGACCACATACACAAATCCATCGGATGCCACCGATACACGCGGATAGTCGCCGGCGCCAATGGCTGCGGGCGCAGTCCAGTTTGCGGCATTGTCCTGTGAACACACGATAGAAGGGGTAACTGTCGCCGAAATTATGTTACGGCAGTTTGGCCACGCGGCACCGCTGCGGGCAAAGTTCCGCCAGACAGAGTAGATTTGATCACCGCCACCGGGCGCGGCATTATCCCGGTCCGCCGCGATATGTTCCTGATCCGGAAAACACTGCCCGGCCCCGGTATTGGGACAAACAACCGCATGATTAACGAATGGGAAAGTGGCGCCGCTGTCGGTAGAGCGGCTGATTCCAGTGGAACAACCTGTTACACCGCCGGCTGCAGCTGAGCCATCGGGATAACCGATAAAACCGTAATAGAAATTATCACTGGCCCCGACTCCTAGCGACGGATCACCATTCCGTGGAAAAGGTGCAGGCGTACCGCCACCATTCGTCCAGGTCAGTCCCCCGTTATTGGAATAGGAATAACCACTGTTGGCGCCGATAACAATGTTCTGGCCGTCATCGGTCACCGCAATTTCCAGTTCACCAACACCGGTTTGCACGGATGTCGCTGCACCTGGACCTTCCGAGGTTTTTTGTGTCGCGGTGGTCGGACTGGATCCACCGGGTGGCTGCACGGCGGGTTCGCGTGCAGCAGGAGGTGATGTTGGCCCGAGTTTGCGCAATGAATCCAGTTCTGCATCGACCTTGGCAGGATCTCCAGCTTGCTTCGAGCGAAAGGTTTTTGCGATATCCAGCGCCTGTTTCACAAGTTCAGCTGGCGCATCAATGGCCAGCATGCTTTCAAACCTGACCAGCAATGTATCCCTGGCAATGACGGTGGTCGTCCATGTTGTTGGGATTTGCTCATATGAGTATTCCTGACCGACTTTAGGGACAGGTGCCTTATAAGTTCTGCTCAGTGCCGGCCAGCCGCCGATTTTGCTGAACGTGGGAGGTTCCGGTCGCTCTGAGGCGATATCGCGCAGCCGTCCGATTGCTTCCTCATGGTTACGCCGTTGTTCAAAAGTGATCAATATCCGTGAATAAGAGTGTAAATCCTTGTCGTCCGGAGGTGACTTGCCGAGTTCAGGTGATCGGGCATGCAGCTCAAACGCATTACTGTACATTTTCGGAGCTACAGACCAGTTCTCCGGATAATGTACTGTGATGCCTTCATTCAGTGTCAACTCTTTACCAGGGAGTTTTTCTTCCGGCGGTTTGTGTGGACATCCCGAAAGGATTGCGGAAATAATGAACAACACTGTGAATAGAACGTAG
>JASFLF010000533.1:0-3679 GCA_050118235.1 Gammaproteobacteria bacterium
CACCGGTGGCAATCGTGTCTAGGGTGGCGCCAGTATCGTCAACTTGTACAACTTGAATTGATGCCCCTTGTAGGCTAGCCGGCAGGCCAAGAGCGCTTACTGTGCCAATAACAGGTTTCAATGGAATAACGTCAACTGGATTTAATGAGAAGCTAACTGAAGTACTGCTCCCCGCACGTAGCGGCGGGATGTTCTTTTGACCGGTAAACATAAGTGCCGTGTCCGCAAAAGCCTCGCCGGTGATTAAAAAATTAGTGTTTGGCGGAACGAAAAAGGATAATGTGCCACCGGTTGCCAAAATATCCCCGCTGGCTATAACCACGTCGCCTTGCAACACCTTGATCATGATGCTTGTAATACCTATCAAATCATCTGGGTTGCCACCAATACTCGCGGGGCCGATGGAGGATCGGTTCAATTGCGACATCACGCTGTCTGGCAGCTTTACGTTAATGGTCGCTGGATCATTATTTTCATTCCGGTCGCAGCCAACAACCAGTAACACGATGAATAAACACGATAAAAGATGAAATGAAAAAATGTTTTTAAGATGCTTCACGGTTTTTTTACTCATTGTTGGTTTTCCGGTTTATTTAAGAATTAGAATTCCATTCTTGCCCCAAGCGACCAGACGGATTGACTGTAGTTTTTCAATTCAAAGTAGTTTTCATATTGCAGATAGGCTGTGAACCCGCCGGGAAACAAAGCGACTACACCGGCGGCGAAAGTAAAGTAACTTTCATCACGCGGTTCCGTGGTAAACGCAAATTGAGTATTCAGAGGGTCTGATACAAAACTTGCTTTAATGGACTGCCCATCGGTATTAAATTCATATAAATAATTCAAGTTCGCTTGCGGCGCTAATACCCCCCACGAGTAGCTCAATGCTTTGCTGATTTGTGCGCCTAGCTTGCCTACGACACTTTCAATGGATTGGCCGTCCACTCTGAGATTCAAACCGTGCCCTGAGCTTTCCGTATATTGATCGATATCGGCCTTGAAATAGCGAAAATTGCCATATAGTTGCGATACTATACCGGTGGGTGTAACCAGTTCATAGCCGCCGCCCGCACTGGCTCCATAGTGGTTTCCGTCAGTATTGCCTTTCGCCGTTTCATTGAAGGTTGTACCACCCAGGGAAAAATCGATTTTGCGTTCGAGGTCAAATTGACCTTGGCCCAGTTCTAAAGTCCAGTCCACATACCATTGCGGGCGTGGATAAAAAGTACCATATTGAGTGAGATTGATATCTTTTGCATCTAAAGAACCGGCATTGCGGTTTATGTCAGCATTCGTTGTGGAGTAGCGGGCTGCAAGTCCTGCAAAGAAAGTATCGGTAAATCGATAGTCCGCGCCTAACAACAATCCATATGTCTTACCGTTGAAGCCCGCCAAAGTAAGCGTTTCATCCTGCTTCGAATCGGTGTACATCCCCGAAACAAAACCACTCAACCGCCCCGCGCTTTGAACATCGGCACTGGCTCCGCCCCCCGTGGCGTTTTGCAAATTTGCGTACAGAGGCTGGTTATTCAATTGAAATTCCAGACCGGCATTGGTGGCGTTTTTAGCTGCTTTTCGCAAGGCACTCAGTCGATTGTCAACAATAACCACCGGTTGCGACATGGGGCCGTACAACATCAAAGTGGTTTCCGTTGTGGCTGAGCGTGCGGACATTGCGCGATAGGCGTTTTCTTTTTCGGATAAACTGGCGGCCCCTAAACGATTACACACGTCAAGTAACTGTTGTTGATCGGGCGTCAGGTTGGTGTCGCTGGCCTGCAGGTTCGAGCACAATGTAGTCAGCGCTCCCGCTACGGCGGCTTCCGGGGAAGTTAGTGCGGCTATATCGATTTGGATGTCTATCTGGGCAAATATTTGCGGTGAATGCGCTAACGACAGTAAGAAATATGCGAATGGTAAAATGCGTGACGAGTGTTTCATTATTTTAGATGCCTCACGGTTTTTTCTTGTTTTTTCACTAAACGTGATTAAACACTGTAAAAACAGTTGCTTCAGACTCATAACAGAGATTGTTAAGAGATGATAGCGCAGTAGGTGGTCGGGTTATTATAAGGAATTCAAATTGGAGAAAATAGAAGAATTTTAGAGGTTTTATGTAAGAAGAATCATTGGAAAAGGCGAATCAGTTTTTATCTTCCCTTATTATTGAGTAACGCATGCCACAAATGGTGATAAAGATACGGCGTTATATAGCTGAAAAAGATATAAGGAGGCATTGACAAACTAGAACTTACACATGCCGCGGCATTTCGAGTGCACTATCGAAACCGTTTCAAATACCCAATCCATCGCCACAAACTGAAAATATCCGCTAGAGCGGCGGCGAAATAAGTATACGCTGCCGCCTTAAGGATTTTACGCACGGCAATCTCTTGTTCCGGTTTGATGTATTGGCCTTGGGTCAATATGGGCAAGGCTTTGTTGAAGCTGGCATCCAGTTCTTCCGGCAATATAAACAAATACATCATGGCGGAGACCAGCATGGCAACTACTCCCGCGACACCCATGATAATTGCGGCATGCGGCACACGCATCAACGCTGTAACAATCGGCATAAACATCAAGATGCCTATACCCAATTTTTTGATCAAAAATACCGTGGGTAAATACTTCATGCGCAATTGACTGATGGGTTCCTGGCGATGAAATTGTATGGCATGACCGACTTCGTGGGCCGCGACGGCGATGGCGGTGAGTGATTTGCCGTGGTAGTTGTGCGGACTTAAACGCACCACTTGATCTTGCGGATCATAATGGTCCCGCATGGGATCGGTTTCTTCTACTTTGACGTTTTCCAGTTGGTAGCGTTCGACGAGATGACGGGCCAGTTGCCCGCCGGTGCCGGGAATATCTGCCAAGTCTTGCGAGTAGTGGCGCATCACCCATTGAATCCACCATTGCGGACCATAAATGGCCAATAGCAATATAACGCCCAATACTGCGTATATCATTTTCCTGGGCTAGCGCGGTTTTTGCGCTTTACCTCCGTAAACAATATCGCGTAAGCGCTTAAGTTCCCGCTGTTCCTCCTCCGGTATTTCCGTGCCTAAGGAGCCGGAGTAACTGAAGGTGATGTATTCGTTATATTCGTCGAAACATTGTTTGGCCATGTAATGTTGGGTGTGTTTCAACATGCACTCTTTAAGATATAAATCCGCCAGGGAATAATAAAAACTGTAGTTGGTCGCGCGATCGTTAATGGATAACCAATACAACAACAAAGGCACGGTTTCCGGGGAGGGGCTGCTGGCAAAATAGCGGTACAGCAGACCTTGCAGCCAAAGATGATAGACTTTTTGTTTTTTAGTTGGCACTATCGCGGAGCCCGGTGAACTCAACGGTCCCAGGTATTGATGCACATATTTATCTAACTCGTCGAAGGTGACTTCCTTGACTTGTGCGGCCTCGTTGGCTTGCAACTCTTCCAATCCTTTAATCCATTCTTTGACGTTTTTTTCCACCAGTGGCGGCAGGTGGCCGTGTTTCACCAATTTTTTAAAATGTGCCGCACCGCGGTCGGGTTCGTTGAGTACTTGCGTATAAATGGTCAGCAACTTTTTGGCCGAGGTGAACATAACGCGTTCCGGTTTCAAGCTGTACGGTGAATTCAAATAGCGATCGTAATACACAATGGCCGCTTCGTAATTACGTGTTAAAT
>JASFLF010000534.1:0-3674 GCA_050118235.1 Gammaproteobacteria bacterium
ACGTCAATCCCATCGGTTTTCGCTCGTGTTACGATGAAGGCAAACGCTGTGCCGAAACCTTGTTTTTCGACTATCACCGGCAACATAAATTACGCATTAAAGTCGCACGCATTTTCAATACTTACGGACCCAGAATGCATCCGAACGATGGCCGCGTAGTGTCCAATTTTATCGTGCAGGCCTTGCAAGGCAAAGACATCACCATTTATGGAGACGGTTCCCAGACGCGCTCATTTTGCTATGTGGATGACTTGGTGGATGTGTTAGTCCGCCTTATGAATTCCAAAGATTCGTTTACCGGCCCGGTCAATACCGGCAATCCGGGGGAATTTACCATCAAGGAACTGGCCGAACATGTTATTACTCTGACCGGCTCAAAATCCAAGTTGGTCTTTAAGCCACTGCCGTCGGACGATCCCAAACAACGCCAACCCAATATCGACCTAGCCCGTCAGGAACTGGGCTGGGAGCCCAAAGTACCGTTGAAAGAGGGGTTGATTAAAACCATTGCGTATTTTGATGAGCTGTTAAAAGGCTAACCTTATTTGGCATTTCTCACGCAATGCCGCTGCCGTTTTCGACGCCACCCATAAGATTGTGCATCCTGCGCTTATCGGCGGTGGGCGACGTGTGCCACACACTACCGGTGGTGAGGACTATCCAGGCTACCTGGCCACAAACTCATCTCACCTGGATCATTGGCAAAACCGAAGCTGGCTTGCTCAGCGACATTCCCGGCATCGAATTCGTGATTTTCGACAAATCGTTAGGCTGGCGCGCCTATCGCTCGGTAAAACAGCGGCTAAGCGGACAGCACTTCGATGCCTTACTACACATGCAAATGTCCTTGCGCTCCAGCCTCATCAATCGATTGGTGAATACGGAAATCCGTCTGGGCTTCGACCGAGCCCGTGCCAAAGACTTGCAATGGCTGGTCAATAACCACCACATACCGGCCCACGGCCGCCAACATGTGATGGACAGTTTATTTGGTTTTGCCCAAGCTTTAGGCATCTCAGATCGCACGCTGAATTGGGACATACCTATCGACCAGAAAGACAAAGACCTAATCGATGCTTTGATACCACATGATAAACCCCTTTTAGTCATCAGCCCTTGTTCTAGCATGAGTTATCGCAATTGGAACGCCGACGGTTACGCCGCAGTGGGCGATTACGCAGCGAAACATTACGGAATGGTGGTAATTCTGAGCGGCGGTCCCAGTGCCGCCGAACATCACATGGGTGATCAAATCGAGCATTTCATGCACCACAGGCCACTGAATTTGATCGGCAAAACCAATCTCAAACAATTGCTGTATTTGCTGAACCAAGCAACGGCGCTGGTATCGCCGGACTCCGGTCCCGCTCATATGGCCACGGCGGTACGCACCCCGGTTATTGGCTTATACGCTTGCACCAACCCTGATCGCGCCCGTCCCTACTTCAGCGCTGCTTATACAGTAGATAAATATCACGATGCCATACAAAAAAAATTCGGTAAACCCGCGAGTGAACTGCCGTGGGGGTTGCGCCTACGCGATGCCGGCACTATGGACAGCATCAGCGCCAGTGACGTAATCCCAAAGCTGGATGCGATTATGAACCGACTAGGCGAATAGTGTTTGTTCCACTAAAGAACAAATGATGTGGCCTAAGGTGATATGGCTTTCCTGGACTCTGGCAGTATTGTTCGCTGGCACCCGAATACAATAATCGCACAGTTCCAACAAATCTCCGCCCCCGGCTCCGGTCATCCCAACGGTGATTAAGCCCAGCTGGCGGCATTCCTGCACGGCGGCCACCACGTTGGGCGAACGTCCGGAGGTGGAAAATCCGAAAAAAACATCGCCTTTTTTGCCTAAGGCCTGGATTTGACGTTGAAAGATAGCGTCATAACCGTAATCGTTGGCCACGGCGGTGACCGTCGAGCTGTTGGTGGACAACGCCAAGGCCGGTATTCCCGAACGATCCTGCTCGTAACGCCCCACGAACTCCGCAGCGATATGCTGGGCATCGGCCGCGCTGCCGCCATTGCCGGCCAGCAAAATTTTGTTGCCTTTTCTAAACGCCTCAATACAAGCTTCAGCCACTTTTTCTACGGTATTCAGTGCCTCGGCGTCCTGCAATAGCTTTTGTTTGACGTGTATGGAGGTTTCCAGTTGTTTTTTAATAGTGTTCAGCATATTCGGCCTTTTCAATGACACGGTGCCCAAAGTATACACCAACTCTCCCCCGTCGATGGCAATCTAGTTCACTGCAAATTTACAGTGCTATAAACCTTCTCCAGGACATAACGGACTCGTGCAACATGCGTGTGATATTGCAGGAGATGCTGTTTTCCGGCGGCTGCGATAGCTTCCCGCTGGGGCGCGTTTTGTAAATAATATTCGCATTGCTCGATCAAATCCGACAAATCATCCTTGCAAAAAACCACGTGTTTTTGATGCTCAAAATTATGGGGAATGACGATTTGCGGTTCTTGCGAAATCATGAAGCTGCCTATGGCTGGCGCCTCCCAATATCGCATGGTGTCCCATCCACCGCCACGAAAATTAAGCACGATTTTACAGCGCGCCAATTCCTGCAAATAAAAATCCCCTTTGCGCTTATACTTACTGAACTTTTGATGACGCACGGTACCATTAGAGGCACAGTCAAATCGGTTTGACAACATATCCAAAGCCTTAACGCGAATCGCGTCGGATTCCACGGCCCAAAAACTCACATCGTAGTTCTTTTCCTTAGGAATTTTTTTGAGCTTGTCGGTATTAAAACACATGGGCACAGGGTACACTTTCTCTCCGTAATCCTTGCCAATTAGCATTTCGCGCTTGAAAACAACGTCAAAAGGCCGCTTTTCCACCGCAGCATGGTATAATTCCGGCCGGCCGTAAATTGTGAGATCCGCACCGATCTCCGGCTGATCGCCGCCATCGATAAAAACCACGGGCACCTGGGCAGGAATGTTGTTTACCACCTCCAGATAGGTTTCAAAACAATCCACTTTCGCGGCCCCGACAAACACTATGTCATAGCGTTTGGCCGCTAAGTGTCGCAGGCTTGACAGGAAGGACCCGGGTATATAACCCAGATTTTTGGGATATTTTTTATACGGTACGTGATATTTTTGGTTCCACTTAAAGTCGATGACGTTGTTTAACCCAAAAACATTGACCAATCCGGCATACGTCAGATCCTGAACATAATCGGCTGAATGACTGTTGATATATAAAATTTTCACGTGAACTATTTTTCTCGAACTAAATTTTACTCGAATTAATAAGTCGCATTGTCACACGGACATTTCAAAATAACGAATGAAAGTTAGCATTATTATCGCGTTTTATAAAGACCTGCAGGCACTGGGTTTAATCTTCGACGCCCTGCGCAGACAAACCTACAAAAATTTTGAAGTGGTGGTGGCTGAAGATAATAATGCTCCGGAAACAAAACATTTCCTCGCGACGCAACAGGGATTAGAAATTTCACACATCCATCACCCCGATATAGGGCGCACCAAAGCCGCGGCGCAAAACCAAGCCGTATGCGCTGCCAATGGCGAATATTTGATTTTTATCGATGGTGACTGTATTCCGTTTTCCACCTTTATCGAGGGACATATTGCGTTTTGCGCCCCCAAACGGGTGATGTCCGGCCGCCGCGTCAATCTTC
>JASFLF010000535.1:0-3664 GCA_050118235.1 Gammaproteobacteria bacterium
GGATATTTTTGTTCATAAGCATCCATTCCTCCAACCCATTCTTGCATGTATTCAAGGCTGCGATGTAAAGACTGTTTTCCTTGTTCACTATGAGTTCGAAAAATGTTGGCCAACTCTTTGGTGCGATGGTGACCGAGTTCGTCGACAAAACGAGAGCACACAATTAAAAAGCCTTCCAACGCTTTCTCTGTCAGCCTTCCATCCAGCAGCGAAATCAGTATATCAACCTGCTCCCTTGTTAATGGGTCATCTTCAGAATGCCATTTTGTTAAAAGACCAAGCATATCGAGACCGTTGTTTTTTTATCCTAACGTTTAGCTTAACTGGGAGTTTTATAACTAGGCATTTTTGTTAGAGTGAAGCGAAACAAAAATGCCTAGTTATAAAACGATCCAGGTTTAAGCGCTTGTTAGGTTTTTGGCCATAGAACCATTTGCCCTGCATCGGGTCCGTCTCCCCATATCAATTTTATTTCTCCAGGCTCTGAATATAACAGGAAATACATAGTGACTTTATAGTCCATACCACAAATTTTAAGATATAAAAATGCATGAGAATATTTCTCAACCTGGAGGGCTATTGGATTTAAATACTTAAAAGCGTCAGGCATTTCACCATCAAAACCAGGCCCAATAGAAATATTTTTATCTGATATGGCCTTCATGGTTTTATACAAATTTTCTAATTCTTGCTGGGAGAGATTCTGGGCCATTTTAGTTTCTTTTGAACTTATATCACACCTGTCGCCATCACCAGTACAACCAGTTAATACAAGGAAAATTAGAATTACTAAATATTTCATTCTTTACAAACCTAACGTTTGAATTAAATGGCGCCGCGCGCCTTTTGCGGCGTCCAAGCAGGGCATGTTTTTTGCCCTGCGGTTTTAAATGACTTGTTATAAGTCATTTTAATTCCTTCACTATTCTTTCGATAACGTGCTTTCCTGATTTGGTTTTGTCATACATTACGCTAGACCACTCATTGTTATTACTTTTTTCTAATACAATAGTTTTATCTCTTCCATCATGTACTACTCGGTATGATGGGGATGATTCTATTTCGATATACCAACTTCCAAATGCCTGTTCATTAAACTCAGTTTCTTTTATAGGAATATTTAGTTCCTTTAAATTTGTAAGTAGTGCATTGTACGTTTTCATTTTTTTGACTTATAACGTCGCAATTAACAGGCGCAAATGAAGCGCCAGCGAAATTTGCGCCCTGGTTGAATTGCCTTGTTAGCTTGCATTTGCTTTCTCTAACCTTTTAAGCATGATATTTCCCATAAAAGATGGCTTACGATCCAGAGAGTCTTTCAAGTATTTTTCATAGTCATAATCCAATGCTTCTACTCCGTGTACTATGCTCCATAAAACTCCAGCCCCGTCTTCGTCGGGAAACCTTTCAAATATATTGAACAATATTGGCAATGAGCTTTCAGGCACGCCTATTTCCCATAACTCTGATAACAAATCATCTAAGCCACGCCACTCACCGTCTGTTGGCTGGAAGTTATTTATGTCCTTAAGAATATCTGCTTCACTTCTCATGTTCTATTTTTCATAGCTAACAGTTGTTTATAAGGCGACACGGTATGCCCGACCTAGCCGGCCGCCGCCTAGGTCGAATACACCTTATCGAAACTTCACGAAATAATAGCACTCATTTCTGTGGATTATTAGTAACTTATGCATTAAAAAATGGCGCTACATCTACTGGATCGTGACTCCTGCGACCTATTTAAGCGGCCGCTCCGGCCGGCTAAATAGGACTTATGTTCTTTTCAGTAGTTTGGGTATTTTGAGGCAAACCAACTCTGATTGGAATGGCACTTAGTTAAGCCAAATCGTAGGGCGGGTTAGCGTTTTTTGCGTAACCCGCCATAATATTTTGGTGGATTACGGCGCAAAAGGCGCGCCTTATCCACCCTACTTCAAGCATTAAGTCTTTAACTAAGCGCCATTAAACTCTGATTGCGGTTAAGATGTTTGGCGTATCATGGTTGTAGCGATTTCAGGTTGGGGGACCACGTTTTCGGCAGACTTCCTGGCCGGGGCGTACCTTTGACTAGGCCATTTCCATTTAAAGTTCGAATTTTCCTTTTCAGGTCTGGATCCTTTCTTTTGGGGCTTGACCCTTTCTTTTTCGGCTGGGCAGCGCCGTTTTGGGCGATTGGATTGCGTTCCGTAGGTGCTGGAAAAGCAAAACCCAGCAAATTTTCTAAGCAAGGGAGAGTAGCGATAAAAATAAGGTGCAAAATCCTTAATCCCTGGTTTCGCAAAAAGACGCTCAACCCAGTCTACGAGTTTCGAGCTATCCCGGATCTTAGATAACTCTTATCGTTGCAAGTCGCACACAAAAATTTTTAATACGCCAAACGGTTATGAACAATATCGGTGGTTCCGGCATTGTGGGCATTGGTGTTAGTGCTGAATATTTTCGAACCAAAAAGTGGCCTTAATTCCGGACTTATTAGCCGCCAGCCGCCAGCCGCCAGTCACCAATCATGGCTTGACTTCATGTAGGACGTTTCCTACACTGGCAACCGCCGTTTCAGCCGTATCCATAGAAAAAATCTCCATACCAATAAGAAAATTAAGGAAAACCGGTTTCGGGCCGATGTAATAACACGTTCTTTTTTTCTTATTGAGTAGTGCCTAACCCGCTGTGCCGACAAGAATTATTCTGATTATCAGCTTGCTTGCCCTGAGTTTCGGCGTCGCCGCGGAACGCGTTTCCGACGTACTCAATACAAAACACAATTTTTCCGCCGTGTCGCCGCCGCAGTTGTTCGATGCCGACGGTAATCCCGTCCAGCGCGAAGTCGTTGCTACCGACGAAAGCCAGATCTGCGTGTTTTGCCATACGCCGCACGCCGCCAACACCGCCGATCTGGGTGGCAGCGGCAGTCACCGCGTGGCGCCGCTTTGGAACCGCAATCTGTCCGGCGCGCAATATAAGGTCTACGGCTCCGACATCGGCGCCAGCGGCACCGCGTCACTGGACGCGGAAGTGCCCCAGCCCAACGGCGTCTCCAAGCTGTGTTTGTCCTGTCACGACGGTACCTTAGCCGTGGGCGCGGTGAATGTGCTCAACGGCACCGCCCGCAGTACCCCGCTGCCCATGGAAGGTACCGGCAGCAGCGGTGAAATCCCGGCTGGCAGCGGGGAGTTGAGCGGATTTACCCGCCGCCTGGGCACCGATCTCACCAACGACCATCCCATTTCCATGGTTTACGACGAGAATCTCGTGCAGTTGGACGGTGAGCTGCGCCGCCCGGCCAGTCATGAAACTATATATGTGCGCAAGCTGGAGCCCTTGCCCTCTAACCCCAAGGCTAGCGTACACCTGGAGCCGACGGCGCAAACCAACAGCGGCGGGTTGGTGCAATGTAACAGTTGCCACGATCCCCATATCCGTGACACGGTACAGCCCAACATCAAGTTCCTGCGTATGAACCGCTTGCAAGATGGTGAACATCCGCTCAGCGATCAGGTGTTCAGTGCCCAATACGACATCATCTGCCTGGCCTGCCACGAAAAAGCCGGCTGGGCGGGTTCGGCCCATGCCAACCGTAACGTGGCCAACGAAACCTACACCACCGAAGCGGCCCAATTGCGGGAATTCCCCACCGGCGGCGATGGCACCCAGGTATGGGAAT
>JASFLF010000536.1:0-3659 GCA_050118235.1 Gammaproteobacteria bacterium
CTACGGTCTGCGGCACCCGCACGTTGCTGGAAGTGCATTTGTTCGACTTCAACAAAGATATATACGGCGCGCATATCGAAGTGATGTTCGTGAAGAAAATCCGTGACGAAAAACGCTTCGAGTCATTTGATGCCTTAAAACAGCAAATCCACCTGGACGCGCGGCAAGCCAGGGATATTTTGACTGGAAGCTAAGGCGTACAAACGAGTAGAATAGCCAGTTCGACGCTATGCATACGTTGTGTCATCCTGAGCGTTTTTTGCGAAGAATCATGTACCACGAAACTTGAATTCAGCTAAAAGCTAAAAAAATTTCTCTTTACGCTATAAAGCAAGGTTAATAAAGTGACAACGGAAAAGGATTATAAAGACACTCTTAATCTACCCAAGACCGACTTCCCCATGAAGGCGAATTTGGCCAATCGCGAGCCGGAGACCTTAAAACGCTGGGAAGAAATCGGGTTATACCAAAAACTCCGCCAGATCGGTAAGGGTCGAAACAAGTTTATCCTGCACGACGGACCGCCGTACGCCAATGGCGATATTCATATTGGCCATGCGCTCAACAAGATCCTCAAAGACATTATCGTCAAGTCCAAAACTTTGAGCGGTTTTGATGCGCCTTATGTACCGGGCTGGGACTGTCACGGTCTGCCTATCGAATTAAACGTGGAAAAGAAACTGGGCAAACCGGGCCGCAAAGTCGATGCCTCCGGATTTCGCCAAGGTTGCCGTGATTACGCCCAAAAGCAAGTGGACGGTCAACGCAAAGATTTTATTCGCTTGGGTGTTTTTGGCGATTGGCAACAACCTTATCTCACCATGGCTTTTGAGACCGAAGCGGAAATTATCCGCGCCCTGGGCAAAATCATCAAAGCCGGCCACTTGCATAAAGGGTATAAACCGGTTCATTGGTGTACTGATTGCGGCTCGGCGTTGGCTGAGGCGGAAGTGGAATACGAAGATAAAACCTCACCCGCCATTGATGTGCGTTTTCGCGTATTAAACGATACCGCTTTTTTGGAGCGAGTACACCACATTAACGGTCACGAAGGTAAAGGCCCCATCTCAGTGGTTATATGGACCACCACGCCCTGGACCTTGCCGGCGAACCAGGCTGTGGCGATGAATCCCGAGTTTGAATACGCCGTGGTGCAAACCGATGGCGAGAACGGTCCGGAACGTTTGGTGATCGCTCAAGACCTACTTAAAGACGCTATGGGCCGTTATGGCCGGGAAAATTACCGGGTAGTGGCCTATGGCAGCGGCAAGGATTTGGAGGGCATTACCCTTAAACACCCGTTTTACGAGCGGGAAGTACCGATTATCGTCGGTGATCACGTTACCAAAGAATCCGGTACCGGCGCGGTGCATACGGCGCCCGGCCATGGTCAGGATGACTACGTAGTGGGGTGCAAATACAAGTTGCATGTCTACAATCCCGTGGACGGCAACGGTTGTTTTTTGCCGGACACGGAATTGTTCGCCGGTGAGCACGTGTTAAAAGCCAACGGCCATGTGATCGAAGTCTTAAAATCCAAGGGCAACTTGGTGCACGATGCGTCATTGAGCCACAGTTATCCCCATTGTTGGCGGCATAAAACGCCGATCATTTTCCGCGCCACGCCGCAATGGTTTATCAGCATGCAACAAGCCGGGTTGCGTGACTCGGCCTTGGAAGCCATAAAAACCACCCAATGGATTCCTGCGTGGGGGCAGGCGCGCATCGAAGGCATGGTGAACGGCCGGCCGGATTGGTGTATCTCTCGGCAGCGCACCTGGGGCGTGCCCATTACTTTGTTTGTGAACAAACAGACTGGCGAGCCGCATCCGGATACAGAGCGCTTGCTGGAGGAAGTCGCCAAGCGGGTGGAGAAACAAGGCATAGACGCCTGGTTTTCGCTGGAGCCGAGTGAATTGCTGGGCGATGCCGCGGCCGATTATGACAAAGTCCCGGATACCCTTGACGTGTGGTTTGACTCCGGCGTCACCCATGCCGCCGTTTTGGATAAGCACCCGGATTTGCACGTCCCGGCGGACCTTTATCTGGAAGGCTCCGATCAACACCGGGGCTGGTTTCAATCTTCCTTGTTGACTTCGGTGGCCATTCGCAACACCGCGCCATACAAAGCCGTGCTCACCCATGGATTTACCGTGGACGCCAAAGGCCAGAAAATGTCAAAGTCCAAAGGCAATGTGGTTGCGCCTCAGAAAGTCGTTAATCAGTTAGGCGCCGACATTCTGCGCTTGTGGGTAGCGGCCACGGACTATCGCGGTGAAATGAGCGTCTCCGATGAAATTCTCAAACGCACCGCCGATGCCTACCGCCGCATGCGTAATACCGCGCGGTTCTTGTTGGCCAATTTAGCGGGATTCGATCCTAAAGAACATTTGCTGCAGCCTGAACAAATGTTAGCCCTTGACCGCTGGGCCTTATCCCTGGCGGCGCAAGTGCAAGACCAAGTGGCTAAAGCCTACGATGCTTATGAGTTTCACCAGATTTACCAGCGGGTGCATAATTTCTGTAACGTGGACATGGGTAGCTTTTATCTGGACGTGATCAAAGATCGCCAATATACCACCCAGGAAAACAGCGTGCCGCGTCGCTCAGCGCAAACTGCCATGTATCACATCGTCAATGCATTGGTGAAGTGGATAGCGCCCATACTGAGTTTCACCGCGGAAGAAATCTGGCGGCATATCCCGGGTGGCAAAGAGGCGGAGTCGGTGTTTTTAAGCACCTGGAGTGAGTTGCCCGAAGTTCGCGAAACCGACGCCATGAACGACGCTTTCTGGTCGCAAGTTCTGGAAGTGCGCAATGCGGTTTCCAAGGAGTTGGAACAATTGCGTATTGCCGGTGGTGTAGGGTCTTCGTTGGCGGCGGAAGTGGATTTGTATTGCGGTACCGAGATCTTCCAAAAGCTTGGCCTGCTGGAAGACGAACTGCGATTTGCGCTGATTACCTCGTACGCGCGTATTCACCGGGATACCGAGCGCACTGACGACAGCATTCATTACACCTTAAGCAATGGCGATGAAATCTGGGTGGCGGTTGCCCCATCGGCGCATAATAAATGCGTCCGTTGCTGGCACCATCGTGAGGATGTGGGCCGTCATGCCGAGCATCCCTCGTTGTGTGGCCGGTGTGTGGAAAATGTTGATGGGGATGGCGAACCCAGGAAATTTGTGTAGGTTAATAGATTAGGCGCGCATCTCACCCGATTGTAAATTCAAGCATCGAGGTTTAGGCGCGCCGTAATCCGACGTTTGGTTAGCAGTGAATTCGGGTATTAATGTCGGGTTACGATACGCGCAAGCATTGGAGTTGAATTTGAATCTGGATGGGTGCGCATTTAACCCACCCTAAGGAATTCGTTGTAAGAGTTAATTGAAAAATCATAGTGGAACACGTTGTGACAGAGAATCAAACCGAACGAAAAGCGCCGATGTTAAAGTGGTTGTTACTGACAGGCTTGGTCATTATCCTGGATGTTATCACCAAAGCGATGGCCAGCGAAAACCTGCAATTGCACCAGCCTATGAACATATTCCCTGGCTTAAATATGACCTTAATGCACAATACCGGCGCGGCGTTTAGTTTTTTAAGCGATGCCGCGGGTTGGCAACGTTGGTTTTTCAGCACCGTGGCGATTGTGGTCA
>JASFLF010000537.1:0-3658 GCA_050118235.1 Gammaproteobacteria bacterium
CCCACACGCCGCTGCCGCCGCGATTGCGCATGGTATGCGCGCGGCCGTCCCACTGATTAAAATCGCCCACCACACTAACGCGGTCTGCATTAGGTGCCCAAACGGCGAATGACATACCGCGAATTCCGGCCACCTCACGCCAATGGGCACCCAATACCCGATAAATATTCCAGTGTTTGCCTTGGCCGAACAAGTGCAGATCGAAGTCGGGTATTAATGCCGGAAAGCAATAAGGATCATAATCGATATGTTGTTGGTTTTGGCGATCGTACCATTCCAGGCGATAGTGCTCAGGCAGCGACTCGGCCGGCCCCTGCCAGACAAATACATCGGTGTCAGGCAGACGCGTCATGGGGGCGTCGATGTCAACCAGGAATACTTCTTTGGCGGCCGGCAAAAACACGCGCACGATGTCTTCGTCTTGCAATGAATGTTTGCCTAACACGGCGAAGGGATCGTGATGGCGCGCTTCAACGATTTTAAGCATTTCCGGGGTCAGACTTTGTAATTTATGCGCGGGCAACTGGCGGCCGTTGTTTTCAACGGGAAGTTTGTCGCGATTTTCGTTGTGTGGATCCACAATTTTCGTACTGGCCGGTTTAGGGGTTTGTTGGTCTGGCATAGGATTGAAGTGGTATTTTTATGAGCCTGATTGCTAATTAAACAATATTCTACTGCAGAACCACTGGATAATATATATAACACTAGAGTATCGGGTTGGCGATTTCTGTGTTTGACCTCAGTCAACTTTGACTTCAGTCAATAACGTTGGATGAAGAGCTGTTATATAGAAAAGGTTGTACGAAATTGTCAAACGATCTTCATACAAATGCGCTATTATTGCCAATGGTTTTGCAAAATATCCTAAGACGGTATCATGGTAAAAAATCCGCAGTACATTACTTCTTTTTAAGCGGTTTGCGGTTTCTGCCATTGGTTGTTCGGAAGATTACACACTAATTCAGCGAGGAGGCGCATGGGGCAAGCACGTACACCACGTTTTGTCAGCCGGTTAACCCGGAAAACGCTGGCATTGATTATGGCGGGCGGCCGCGGATCGCGATTGAAAAATCTAACCGACTGGAGGGCGAAACCCGCCGTGCCTTTTGCCGGTAAGTTTCGGATTATCGATTTTCCGCTGTCCAATTGCATCAATTCCGGCATTCGCCGTATCGGCTTGTTGACGCAATATAAAGCCCATTCGTTGATTCTCCATGTCCAACGGGGCTGGAGTTTTTTACGCGGCGAATTTGGCGAGTTTGTGGAAATCTTGCCGGCTCAACAACGAATCCATGAAACCTGGTACGCCGGCACTGCCGACGCCATCTATCAAAACATCGACATCATTCGAAATCATCGACCGGAACATGTGTTGATCCTTGCCGGCGATCATGTCTATAAAATGGACTACGGACCCATGATTGCCGCTCATGTGGATAAACAAGCGGATTTGACGGTGGGGTGTATTGAGGTGCCGCTGGATCACGCCAAGGCCTTTGGTGTGGTTAGTGTCGATGATGCGGGCCGAATCAATGGATTTGCGGAAAAACCGCAAAATCCCCAACCGTTGCCGGGCCATCCGGATCTGGCTTTGGCATCCATGGGGATATATGTTTTCAACGCGGCGTTTTTATACGAATTGTTGATTCGAGATGCCGATACCAAGGGTTCCAGTCATGATTTCGGCAAAGACATCATCCCGGCCGTGATCAAAAAATACCGCGCATATTCGTATATGTTCCGTAATCCGTTAAAAAACCAAGTGGCTTATTGGCGCGATGTGGGCACGGTGGATGCTTTCTGGGAAGCAAATCTGGAATTAATCGGTGTCACGCCGGATTTGAACCTGTATGATTCGGAATGGCCGATTTGGACTTACCAGGAGCAACATCCACCCGCCAAATTCGTATTCGATGATGACGACCGGCGTGGTATGGCGGTGGATTCCATGGTTTCCGGAGGATGCATTATTTCCGGCTCCGGAGTGCGCCACTCGCTATTATTTTCCAATGTAAAAGTGAATTCTTATTGCACCATAGAAGACTCGGTGATATTGCCGGATGTCACCTTAGGCCGACGGAGTAAAATTCACAAAGCCATTATCGATAAGGGATGCCGTATTCCCAAAGACACGGAAATTGGTGTAGACCTTGCTAAAGACCGGGACCGTTTTTATGTTTCGCCGGGCGGTGTGGTATTGGTTACCCCCGACATGCTGGGCCAATCACTGCATCATGTAAGATAAGTTTCAAATATTCAGAATAAATTAATTGTTGAAACAAACTACATCAGTCGCCGTGGATTCATATTCGCGGTTCTGAATAATAAAAACTCTCATTTTTTTAGAGGCAGCTATCGTTTTATGTCACAAGCAACCAATCGTCCCCAATTCATTGAAAAACGCCACGCCGGCATCTTGCTGCATCCCACATCGTTACCGGGCGGGCACGGCAACGGCGACATGGGTCCGGAGGCTTTCAACTTTGTTGATTTCCTGCAATCCTGCGGCGCTTCAGTATGGCAACTATTGCCTTTGGGCCCCACTCATGACGGTGGTTCGCCATATATGGGATTGTCGGTGTTGGCGGGCAATCCTCAATTGATCAGTTTGCAACTATTGGTCGAGTGGGAATGGTTGCGGGAAAAAGAGCTGAATGCCAATGACAAACTCGCCAGCTTGCAGTTGGCGGCCAGTCATTTTCACCAACGTGCGAACGCCGCGGCGCAGCAGGAGTATTCGGATTTTTTAAAACAGCATGATAGCTGGTTACCGGATTTTGCTTTGTTTCAAGCCATACGCCAACACCAACACGGGCGTTCGTGGTTGGATTGGCCGGCGCCATTGCGTGACAAACAAGCGCAAGCCATTGCCGATACAAAAAAGCAATTACGCACCGAGATCGAGCACATCTGTTTCCAGCAGTTTGTGTTTTTTAAACAATGGCTGAGTTTAAAACAGTACGCGAATGAACGCGGTATATTGTTATTTGGGGACATGCCGATTTTCGTCGCTCTGGATAGCGCGGAAGTATGGGCGCACCGGGAATATTTCGATCTGGCGCCCGATGGCCATCCAAAAACCGTTGCTGGCGTGCCGCCGGATTATTTTTCCAAAACCGGACAGCGTTGGGGCAATCCCCATTATAACTGGCAACGCATGCGGCAAGACGATTTTCTTTGGTGGCGTAACCGCATCGGCGGCTCGCTGGAGTTGTTTGACTTGATTCGCATTGATCATTTCCGCGGATTCGAGGCGTATTGGCAGATCGATGCCGATGCTAAAACAGCCGTGAAGGGTAAATGGATCAAGGCGCCGGGTAAAGCTTTGTTCAGTGCATTGTTGAAATATTTCGGTGAACTGCCGTTTGTGGCGGAAGATCTAGGCACAATCACCCCCGAAGTGGATGAGTTGCGGGAAAAATTCGGTTGGCCGGGTATGAAAATACTGCAATTTGCGTTTGACGGTAATATTCATAATCCCTATCTGCCCCATAACCATATCCCCGACAGCGTGGTATATACGGGTACCCATGACAACGATACTACTTTGAGCTGGTTTAATGCGTTGAATGAACACGATAAAAAAGGCATATATGAATATCTAGGCAATACCACAGAGCCCATGCCTTGGGCGTTAATCCGCTGCGCGCTGGCTTCC
>JASFLF010000538.1:0-3650 GCA_050118235.1 Gammaproteobacteria bacterium
CCAGGCACGCAATCTCTGACCAGGTCCGTTAGCATGGCCTACGTTCAGGTCTGGTTCCCCGACTATTTTGACAGCACGATCAGCACGGCGACCAGGATGCCCGCGCCAAGCGCGCAAAGACTGTACTTGCGATGTTCCTTCTCCGCCTGGGGCAACAGGTGAGTGGTACCCACGTATACCAGCGCGCCGGCCGACAGCGCCAGCAAGGCGCCCAGCAGTGATTTGTCGATCTGGCTGATGTAAGGCCACGACACCAGCATGCCCAGCGGCGTGGAAATCGAGGCGGCGAGTAAGGCCAGGATCCAGGATGATTTTTCGCTAAAGCCGCCGCGCAATAGCAGTAAATAGGTGATGATGCCTTCCGGAAATTCGTGCAGCACCATGCCGGTAGTGGCCAGCACCCCGGTGAAGATGCTCACGGTGAAGGTAATGGAGTAGACGACACCGTCGATGAACGAGTGAAAGCCGATTCCGATCGTGGGCACCAGGCCGATGCCAATGGTTGAATTCGGGCCCCGTTCGCAAACAAAAGCGGTGATGAAGCGGTTAAATAGGTGCAGCAGCAAGAATCCGCTGAGCAGATATACCGGGGCATGGGCACTCATCTGGAAGGACTTGGGGATAATATGTAGAAAGGACACCGATATCAGAACGCCGGCGGCGAAGCAGACGAAGTAGATGCTGTACTTTCGGCCCCAGGCCTCGAAGTGACGTATGGTATAAATGCCGATGGCCGTTACCAGCGCTGCCAGGATACTCGCGCCGAATGCCGTCCAGAAGTTGTTTTCCATGTTGTCGTCTCCCGTGGCTGTTTGCGTCTGAAAGATTCAGCTTATAACAGCCCGACACGTTATATTTGTTTGATTTTACCCCTCATGGCAGTAACAACATAAATATGAGGTGCCGAGTTTTACTTGCTAAGCGTTGTTCCCCCTTCGTTCCCGCCGAACCAGTGTTTTAGCGCTTCCCGTCCGCGTAAACGGTCGCTCAATTCTCCATCAACTTATAACAGTGGCGGCACGGCGTTGTCGGCAGTTGCTGTGTTCCAGGATGTTCCATGGCCAGGCGTTCCTCGAATGCCTCGCGGAACTGGCGAGCCTTCGTGCCTTTCCAGATCTGCTGCAGCGAATGTTCATTGATGTTACCGAAACTGTAGTTCTCCACAGGATAGGTCTCGTTTTCAAACCAATGCTCAGCCGCCGATCCCGGCTGGATACTGATGTTGGTCATGACACAGGGTGATACGTCGCCGCGGTAAGAGACGAAACAGGCCCTCAATACATTCTCTGTGCAAATAGCGCAACGCTTTTCCATGCAGGGTTTGTAATAGTGCAACGGTATACCGCGATCCGCTGCCTCTTGTTTGGCGCGTTCCAGAGCAGCGCTGATCTCGGGCCACAATTGCGGTTGCAGTAACAACGATTCGTTGCGCATCGGCTCGGTGCCGATAAAGCTCAAGTTGTTGACCACGATTTGATTAACACCCCACTGTGCCGCCAGTGCGGGCAGTTGGTCCACTTCCTGCCAGTTCGACCGCAACAACATAAACGCCAGGTTAACACTCGGGCCTTCATCCGGGTGGCGGCGTTTCATTTTGTTGATTTTTGTCAGCGCCTTGTCAATGCGCGCGAAATCGCAGCCCTGCCGGAACCTTTCATGGGTGGCAGCGGTAGCGCCGGCCAGGGTGACTCCCATAATATCGACCTGTTCATCAAACAGCTTGCTGATGTTCTTGTCCACCAGCGGAACGCCGTTGGTGGTAAAACCAATCTTTGCGCCGGACGACTTTACCGCCCGCGCCATGTCCCAGAATCGTGGATGTAGCAGCGGTTCACCCCAACCCTGCAGGTAGATCATATCGGCCAGCGAAAAAGCCGGTTGCAACCGTTCAAAGGTGCGCATGTCCATAAGGTCGCCACCCCATTGGTCTTTGTAGCAAGTGAGCACGCAATAGGCGCATTGGGCATGACACACAGCTGAGACCTCGACCTGTATCCAGTCAAGATGAAGAGGGGTTACGGCTTCCCAAACGGCTTCTAAATCGCTGCCTAACATATTCAAGTATCCATGTCATAGGTTGTCTGACTGAGTAACCTTTAAGGTTTCAGTGTGTTAGTCTGGAGGACTTACAGTCCGCGCAGCGCCACCTTGCGCGATGAGGATGTCCTGAATGCTCCCATTCATCATGGCGTATTGCGACTACTACAGCAATCAATTCCTAACGTCTTGCCCTGACTGCGACAAACGCACCCTGTCCATAACCGGCGCGCAAGGGTTCGATGTCGCGTGTCTCCTCCAAAGGCTTCGATAAGGTTTGCACCCAGACCGGTTCGCTAAAACCCGCCTCGCACAGCAGATGTTCCACTTCCGCCGCCGAGAAAAAAGTCGCATCGCGGTAAAACACATTTTCTGCCTGGTGTGCCAGATAATGTTGACCGAGACCGCTGGTGCGGTCAATAAAACCGATCACCAGTACGCCGCCGGACTTCACCACACGAAACGCCTCTTGCAACATTGCGCCGGCGTCATCCACAAAGCAGATGGTGGTGACACACAACGCATAGTCAAAGGCATTATCCGAAAACGGCAGTGCTTCGGCGATCCCTTGCACTACCGAAACACCTCTTCGTGCAGCATAACTGAGTACTTCATGGGCCGGATCTATACCGAGCTGCACGCCAAGCGGCGCGGCGAAACGCCCGGTACCCACCCCGATGGACAAACCCAATCCTTGCCAGGGCAACTGAGCGCGCACCGCCAGCAACTCAGAATGGTAGGCCGGCGCGTGGCGCACGAACCACTCATCGTAGCGGTGGTGGTGGATCTCGAAAGGCTCCGTTCTCGGCATGGTTAAAGCAACTCCCGGAAGGACTGGACAACGCGCTGATTATCGTCGGGCAGCGCAGTGGTTACTCGCATGAAACCGGGACCGAGGATTGGATCGCCCAACGGTTTGATAAAGATGCCACGTTCCCGAAGCTTGTCGGCCAGGTCAGTTGCATCGTGGGGCGCGAAATCGGCAAGAAAGAAATAGGTTTGTGTCGGGAAGGTCCGCACACCAAGCGCGCGAAGTTCGGCGGCCAGCTCTTCGGTCCAGTCACGCAATTGCCGCACCCGTTGCAGAATTTTATCCTCGTGCTGAAGCGTGGCCAATGCCGCTGCCTGGCTGGCTCGCGCTAACGGATAAGCATCGTTGTGCGTGTTGAGATCATCGGCCAGGTCATCGGGAAGTATGGCATAACCGACCCGAAAGCCCGCCAAGCTGTGTGCCTTGGACAACGTGCGAGTGACCAGCAAGTTGGGATATTGGGGTACCATGTGGACGACGCTCTGGCCGGCCAGGCCGATAAAGGCCTCGTCCACCAGGAAGCGCGTCTGCGGATACCGTTCGAGCAGGCTCGGCAATGGCGCCATGTCAAAAGTGCCGCCGTTAGGATTATTGGGATTGACGATCACGACAAGCGTAGTGCCACCCGGGATTTCAAGATTCGCCAGATCGAAGCCGAAATCGTTATCAGGCTGCAACCGGGTCTCGGTGTAGTGCTCGGCGATTTCGGGGAAAAGGGGATAGGTGGGTGTTAACAAATGTACGCGTTGCCCAAGCCGGTTAAAAAGTTGCCGCAGAATTAATTCTGATCCCGCATTGATGT
>JASFLF010000539.1:0-3648 GCA_050118235.1 Gammaproteobacteria bacterium
GGAAGGCAAAGAAAACGAAGGTGCGATTTTTTATTTCACCCTACCGAACACTCTCAACAAGTGAAATCAGCATAAAAAAAGCCCCTACCAGAAAGATAAGGGCTTTTTCGCGCGCCGATAACGGCTACTAATATTATTTGATGGTAAAACCCTTTTTGAGTTTTTTCTTTACCGGTATGTTTTTCAATTTCACGTATTGCGGCAAACCATTTTTATAAGGCGGATAGTCCTCGCCTTTGATCAACGGTGACAAATATTCACGGCACTTGTCGGTGATGTGAAATCCGTCTTTGGTGATAAAACCTTTCGGCATCATCTTTTCCACATTCGCCACATCCGACAGCAACGCTTCACCCACGCTCCACTTATACGGCTTGCTGGATTTTCTTACTATGGTGGGCATGACGGCGCTTTTGCCTTTCAGTGCCATCTCCATGGCGGCTTTACCCATGGCATAGGCTTGTTCCACATCCGTTTTGGAGGCGATATGGCGCGCCGCGCGCTGCAAATAGTCCGCCACAGCCCAATGATATTTATAGCCCAGCTTGTCTTTTATTAACTGAGCGACCACCGGTGCGACACCGCCTAATTGAGCGTGCCCAAACGCATCACGTGTACCAGCCTCTGCCAGAAACTTACCCTCTTTGTTTTTCACACCCTCAGACACCACAATAGCGCAATAATCATATTTCTTCACATTTTGTTGTACTTTCTTGAGAAACTTGTCTTCATCAAACGTCACTTCAGGGAACAATATAATGTGAGGTGCATCGCCTTCATTTTCAGCGGCAAGCCCACCAGCGGCCGCAATCCAGCCCGCATGACGCCCCATTACTTCCATCACGAAGATCTTGGTGGAAGTTTTTGACATAGACGCCACATCAAAACCCGCTTCGCGAATGGAAACGGCCACATATTTTGCCACTGAACCAAAGCCTGGACAGTTATCGGTGATGGGCAAATCGTTATCCACCGTTTTCGGAATTCCGATACAAGCAATGGGATAACCCATGGTCTCACTTAATTGGGATACTTTGTTGGCAGTGTCTTGCGAGTCACCGCCGCCGTTATAAAAAAAATAACCGATGTCGTGGGCCTCGAACACCTCAATGAGGCGTTCGTATTCGGCTTTGTTCTCCTCCAGACCTTTTAATTTATAACGGCACGAGCCGAACGCACCCGAAGGTGTATATCGCAATGCCGCGATAGCTTTGTCGGATTCTTTACTGGTGTCAATAAGGTCTTCGGTCAACGCGCCGATGATGCCGTTACGTCCCGCATAGACTTTACCGATTTTTTTACTGTTCTTGCGCGCGGTTTCGATCAACCCGCAGGCCGAAGCATTAATAACCGCAGTCACTCCTCCGGATTGCGCATAAAAAGCGTTTTTTACTGCCATGTGTCCTCCTCCTTCAATAGTCGATGATTGGTTTTTATATCTAGTGCCTAACACGTCGTTAAAGAATAACCTTGCTGATGCCCTCACAAAACAAGAAATTTTTTATTATGGAAAAAGAAAAAACCACGTTTGTATATCAGTTCGAAGTGTAAAAACGTTTATTTAGCGCAATCATACCTATTTTTAGCTACGCTTGGGTCATATTTTTCAGTATTTTTGAAAATAATTGTTGATTTCATGCTGACTTTTTATTAAGTTCCAACTATTTTTAGAATAAGTATTGATCATTACTTATTAGCATTCATAACTGCGTCAATAAAAATGCAAACAAAATTTCTAAAGAATAAATTTCTGAAGACTAGATTGCTAAAGAAAGCACCAACAAAAGCGCTAACAGCGCCAGCCAAGGGAGATAAGTAGCCAGATGAGAATCGTACTAGTTGGTGCGCCTGGATCGGGCAAAGGCACGCAGGCAAAGATGCTAGTCGATAAATATGGAGTTCCGCAAATCTCGACTGGGGACCTCCTTCGCAAAGCAGTTGCCGAACAAACCCCACTGGGTGTAATGGCCAAAGCCGCCATGGATACGGGTCAATTAGTCACTGACCAAATTGTCCTTGATATCATCAAAGAACGCTTAAATCGACCCGATGCCAACGACGGATTTATTCTCGATGGATTCCCCCGCAATCTCAACCAAGCCCAAGCATTGGATGATATGCTGGCAAGCATTGGCAAACCATTGCAAGGTGCCATTCTTATAAAAATCGATTACGATTTGTTAATACAACGCATCACTGGGCGCAGAACTTGCTTATCGTGCGGAGCGGTTTACAATATATATACCTCGCCTTCGAAACTGGAAGACCATTGCGACCAATGCGGCGGCAATCTTCATCATCGAGCCGACGATAACGAACAGACGATTTCAAATCGTTTGCGCGTGTATGAAACGCAAACCTCCCCGTTGGTGCATTACTACAGGGAACAAGGCAAACTCTTTAATGTGCAAGGTACCGGTGAGATAGACGAAATTTTTGACGAATTATGTAAAGTCATAAACTCCATGGAAGTCCAAGAACAACATAAAGAACAAGAACAAGAGCGAGTAGTGACTGAAATTAAATCCGCATTAAGCGAAATAGCAGAAGAATCCCATAATAATAATGAAAAACAACAACAAAAAACTAAAAAGACAGCAGTAACTTCCAAAAAGAAGGCAAAAGAAGTACCTCAACAAACAGGCACTATTGCCAATAAGGAGGCCACAACTATGGCAGCAAAACCAAAGAGAGCAAAAGTAGCGGCTAAGAAAAAAGCCGCACCTAAAAAGAAAGTAGCAACCAAGAAAAAAGCCGCACCTAAGAAAAAGGCTGCGGCTAAAAAGAAAGTAGCCAAGAAAAAGGTCGCCGCGAAGAAAAAAGCGGCTCCTAAGAAAAAGGTTGCTAAGAAGAAAACCGCTGCAAAGAAAAAAGCAGCTAAAAAACGTAAATAAAGTCTGAGTCCGGCTTGTGCGCAAGCACAAGTAGGATTTTCAAGACCTACAACGTATTAAAAGGGTGCATTTCAATGCACCCTTTTTTTATTGGCAATTTACTTAATTTGGCGTCTTGGCGGTTTTTTTGTTGATTCAATGCCGCTTAGAAAACCCAAATCGTGTTCATCCGCGCAATCTGGGGTAAAATCACCACTCAAACGCAAAGACACGTGAGGAGACACACATTGGCGAATTTAAGTATTGTTGACCGCACTATGTCCAACACCCGCATGCGCCGCATGCGCAAAGATGATTTCAGCCGGCGTTTAATGCGCGAGTCCGGGTTAACTACCGATGATTTGATTTATCCCATGTTTGTCATCGAAGGCAATGGCCAGAGGGAAAAAGTCACCTCCATGCCCGGTATAGAACGTGTTAGCATTGATGAACTACTCAAAGAAGCTGAATTATTGCGCGAATTAGGCATTCCCGCAGTGGCGCTATTTCCGGTTACCCCCCAAGAGGCCAAAAGTGAAGACGCGCGTGAAGCGTATAATCCCGACGGCCTGGCACAACGGGCTGTGAAAGCTTTAAAAAAGGCGTATCCCGACTTAGGCGTGATCACCGATGTGGCTTTGGATCCTTTTACCACCCATGGTCAAGACGGCTTGATCGATGCCGGTGGCTACGTGCTTAACGATGAAACCGTGGAAGTATTGGTCAAACAAGCCTTATCACACGCCCAAGCCGGTGCCGATGTGGTCGCGCCGTC
>JASFLF010000540.1:0-3645 GCA_050118235.1 Gammaproteobacteria bacterium
CAGCGCCACGAGCATGTGTTGAACGCCGGTGGATTGCATGTCATCGGCACCGAGCGGCATGAATCCCGCCGCATTGACAATCAGTTGCGCGGTCGATCCGGCCGCCAAGGCGATCCCGGCTCCACCCGGTTTTATTTGTCCTTGCAAGATAATCTCATGCGCATATTCGCCTCTGATCGCGTATCCGGTTTGATGCAAAAGCTCGGTATGCAAAAAGGCGAAGCCATTGAACATCCCTGGGTGTCCAAGGCCATCGAAAACGCCCAGCGCAAAGTGGAAGGTCACAACTTCGATATTCGTAAACAGTTGCTGGAATACGACGATGTGGCTAACGATCAACGTAAGGTGATTTATCAGCAGCGCAGCGAACTCATGGCCACCAATGATGTATCGGAGACTGTTCAAGCTATACGCCACGATGTGGTAAACGACTTAATTGACATATATGTTCAGCCGCAAAGCATGGAAGAACAATGGGATGTACCGGGCCTGGAAAAAGCCTTGGAAGCCGAATTTGGTCAGCCTATGCCCATACAGCAATGGCTGGATGACGACGATTCCCTGCATGAAGAATCCCTGCGGGAAAAAATCGAGCGGGAACTGGAAAATACCTATAAAGAGAAAGAAGCCGTGGTGGGCGCGGACACCATGCGCCATTTCGAAAAAGCTATCATGCTTAAGGTATTGGACGATCAGTGGAAAGATCATTTGAGCACCATGGACCATTTGCGCCAAGGCATACACTTGCGCGGTTACGCGCAAAAAAATCCCAAACAAGAATACAAACGCGAAGCGTTTGAATTGTTTTCCGCCATGCTGGACCGCATGAAAACCGAAGTGGTTAGCATTATTGCCAAAGTTCAGATTCGCGCCGAATCGGATGTAGAAGCGGTGGAAGAACAACGTCGCGCGCAAGCCCCCATGTCGTTTCAACACCAGGAAGCCTCGGCCATGGGTGGTGGGGAAGCCGAGGGTGAAGCCCCGGAACAAGCCGCGGCGCAGAAAAAGCCGTTTGTGCGACCCGACCGTAAAGTGGGGCGCAACGAACCTTGTCCTTGTGGTTCGGGTAAAAAATACAAACAATGTCACGGTAAGATTCAATAAGTGGTGGCCGCGTTAAAGCATGGCGTCCGATGAATAAACCCATTCTTGGTGAATTAGCTCCGGTACCCGGTATTCGTTTGAGTACGGTCAGTGCCGGTATTAAAAAACCGGGACGCAAAGATGTGGTGGTGATGGAGATTGCCGATGGCGCTACCGTCGCTGCCATGTTTACCCAAAACGCGTTTTACGCCGCCCCGGTCAGCGTTGCCAAACGCCATCTAAGTCAGGCGACACCCCGTTATTTGTTGATCAATACCGGAAATGCCAACGCCGGTACCGGGGAGCAAGGCGTGCACGATGCGCTTGGGTGTTGTCAAGCATTGGCCGAACTGGGCTTGTGTGGATCGCATCAAGTATTACCGTTTTCCACCGGAGTGATCGGCGAACACTTGCCGGTGAATAAAATCATCACTGTATTAAAAGACGCTATGGCCGGGCTCAGCGACGACGGTTGGGCACAAGCGGCGCACGGCATCATGACCACCGATACGGTGCCTAAAGGTCAAAGCCTGCATATCAATGTGGATGGTGAAACCATCACTATTACCGGTATTGCCAAAGGCGCGGGCATGATCCGTCCGAATATGGCCACCATGCTGGCCTATGTGGCTACTGACGCCAAAGTAAGTCAAAAAGTTTTGGATGCATTATGGTGCGATGCGGTCGCACAGTCTTTTAACAAAATCACCATAGACGGGGACACCTCCACCAACGATTCGGCGATTTTCATTGCCACAGGCAAAACGGCAGTACCGGAGATTTCCTCAACCAGCCATCCTGCCTACGCGCCTCTTAAACAAGCCGTTGTGCAGTTGTGCGAACAGCTTGCCATGGATATGGTGCGTGACGGCGAGGGCGCCACTAAGCTGATCACCATTAACGTGGTAGGCGGGGCCACGCCGCAAGAGGCCGAAAATGTGGCTTTTACGGTAGCGCATTCACCATTGGTGAAAACCGCCATGTTTGCCAGCGATCCCAACTGGGGCCGTATTCTGGCGGCGGTGGGACGCGCCGGACTGGAAAACCTCGTATTGAATGACATCCACATTTATCTGGGGGGTGTATGCATTGTGCGAAACGGTGGTCGGGCGCCTGACTATACCGAGGCGCAAGGCCAGCAAGTGATGAGTCAGGAGGAAATTACCGTGCGCATCGAACTAAATCGCGGTGATTGCAATACTCGGGTGTGGACTTGCGATTTTTCCTATGACTATGTGCGCATTAATGCTGAGTACCGGACTTAGTGGTTCGTGGTTCGTTGTTCGTTGTTCGTGATAAGGAGATGCTGTCTAGTTGAAATAGTCCCAAACATTTTTTAGTTGTACCACCAGCTACCAATCACTAACCGCCAGCCACCAACCAACAACCACCAATAATGAACCGCGAACCGCGAACCACGAACAACGAGCCACGAGTGGTACACGTGGCCGTGGCCGCGATTAGCAATGATCGAGGTGAAATATTGATCGCCCGGCGCCCTGAGCATGTACATCAAGGGGGATTGTGGGAATTTCCCGGTGGCAAGGTGGAACCGGGCGAGTCGGTGGGTGAAGCGTTGCAGCGGGAGTTGCACGAAGAGATCGGTATTAACGTGTTATCCGCGCGGCCGCTGATTCGCTTGCACTACGACTATCCTGACAAATCTGTATTGTTGGATGTGTGGTTGGTGTGTCAATTTAGTGGCTTGCCGCACGGTCGGGAAGGTCAGCCGGTGCAATGGGTGCATCGTCACTCATTGGCTGACTATGATTTTCCGGCCGCGAACCGGCCTATCGTTACGGCACTGCAGTTACCCGAAAAATATCTGATAACTCCGTCACCGGGCGATGATTTCGAACGTTTTTTTGGCAGTCTGGAAAAATGTCTGCAAAACGGCATCAGACTGGTGCAGTTGCGTGCCCCGGATCTGCCCAGTAAATCTTTTGGCGCGCTTGCCCGTGACGCATTGCAGGTGTGTCAACAATATGACGCACAATTAATCTTAAATAGCGATCCCGCTTGGGTGGAGCGTCTTGGTGCGCACGGGGTGCACTTGAACAGCCGGCGGTTACGGCTATTAACCTCCAGGCCGTTGGCCGATGATTTGTGGGTCGCGGCTTCTTGTCACGACGCGGAGGAGATTGCGCAAGCGAATCGACTCAACGTTGATTTTGCCGTGCTCTCCCCTGTGTCGCGGACCCAGTCTCATCCACTAGCCTCTACCTTGGGCTGGGATAAGTTCCGACAACTGACTGACGCGGCTAATTTGCCTGTGTATGCTTTAGGGGGGATGTCGGCGGATCAGTTACCTGTGGCGTACGAACACGGTGCGCAGGGAATTGCCGGGATTCGATCTTTGTGGGTGTAGGAGTGGAGCTGTGTGCCGCGACGTGCGATGGGGCATTCCTCACCATAACAATTCGCGCCCCTTAGGGACGCTCCTACCACCAAACACCTCCCCGGTAGCAGATTTCGACCCACCAACCACCAGTCGCGCCCCATAGGCACGCTCCTACGAGTCGTTGTCCTTCCGTTCCAACTCCGGAAAATCGACTGGCGTGT
>JASFLF010000541.1:0-3644 GCA_050118235.1 Gammaproteobacteria bacterium
ACAGGGACTGATCGCGATTGAACTGCAGCCGAAAGCGGCTAAATTCGCTGTTGGAAAAATCAATCATCACGCTGTTGCGTTTGGGGGAGTGACCTTGGCTATCCAACACGGTATCGGCAAATGCCGCGCCGGGACTATCCGCGTTGAGCTGATCGTGGCGCAGCCCGACCCGCCAACGTGGCATGAACTGATAGACCGCTTGCGCGTACCAGCCGCTGGGTTTGGCCGAATACGGCGCCTCGCTGCCTTCATTAGGGGTGAAATCCCCTTCGTTTTTGCTGTGCAGATATTCCGCCTGAAACTTGAAATTGCGGTTGTACGCATTGCCGTTAGGCGCCCATTTCCACACCACATCGGCAATGACCACCTTGGAAGTGCCGGTAAAACTGTCCCCATCGCCGGTTATGCGCGCTTCCGCCTTGGCGGAAAGATAAGACAAGCCGGCGCGCCAGCTATTGCTGTTGCCCACATCCCCACCGAAGTGCACAAAGCTGCTCCATGCACCCCGGCCCTCGTTGGCGCTGCCCCCGGCGGGAAAGGCATCCCCGCGCAACCATTCGGCGCCCACTTCGGTAAATAAATCGAGCGGCGCTACCCAGCGCAGCTGTACCCCATCGTCCCCGTATTGGGTGCCTAGCATGGCGCGATACGGCAACGCGGTATCGATAAAATCCCAGGCATGGGCGTGTTGCTCGTTGAGATAACCGATGCCGGAGAAAAACCGCCCGCCCCTGACCGTCACACCATGGCCCAGGCTGGTGGTCTGCACATAGGCGTTTTCCACCGCCACATCTTCACTGCCCAGGGCCAGGGTAAACGCCCCATACCAATCCGGATCGATATTGGCGGTCACACTCAACTCCGATTCGCCGAGAGAAAACCCCGCCGTGCCGGGATCGCTTTCACCGCCCAATGGGAACCCTGCAATGGCATAGCCCGCGGGGTCTTGTGAGAACTTGGCGTAAGAGCCGTTAAGAATCAGACCGATCGATGGATTAAACGCATTGCTGGGCTGACCGGCGCCGGCCGCCAGGACCGGGCTCGACAGTCCCAACACGGCCAACATACCCGACATACAGGCGGTAGCCATAAATACTCGCTTCATATATTCCTCCGAAATATTAGCCGCCGGACTTACGCGCCATTGGCGTAGCGTCCCGGCAGGCATAACTGCACACTAACTACTATGACCAGTCACTCCAGTTCATGATCCTGCCGGTTTTACTCTGTTCAATAAAACCAACCGGCTTGCGGCGCGGGATGCGTGCGGACTATGTTTAGTTCGCCGCCCACCCCAAAGGAATATCGAGCGCCGGCGCAGCAAACACAATCTGGGTGTTAAATGGAAAAATACTTAGAAGGAAGGCGGTGCGCGGATTAAATAGCGAAAGTTGAAAGAAGTGATGACAAAAACGGCGGATTCGGCAATAAGCGATGAGACGGGCCGATCGATATGCAGCACGGGCGGAATATGCGCCATAGCATGCGACAAATGATCGACCACCAAACACACCGCACACTTGCTATCCGGCTGGTGGAAAGGATGGTTGTACTCCGCCAACAGCACGGACCATTGGGCCAAAGTGATTCCCAATGCGAATAAGCAGGTTAAGATACGTTTATTTCGTTTGATCATAACCAAAAAAGGGGGGCTGTTTCAGTTTTAACCCCTAAAGTGCTGTCTCATCAATGGCCGGCTCCCGGTAGCGGCTTTTCGCTATCATGGGTTAGATACAATGCGACACCGATCAAACCAATGCCGCCGGCCAAATAAAGCAAATCCAATGCCGTATCGAACTTTAAACCAATGGCGGACTCGAAAAAGCGCACGATAAGTATCATCAGAATCACTTTCGCCAGCCGGGTTTTTAAGCTGTCCAGACTGTGGATGATTAACACATTAGAGGCGGTTTCAGAGCTCTCCGCGATGTCAATGCGGCTGATGAATAATTCATAAAGCCCTAACGCAAAAATCAATAAGACCGTACCCAATAAATAGCCATCAACGATTTCCACCGCGTGGGTAATGGTCTCGCCGCGCAGCGCAATACGTTGTTCGACGCCCAAATCGGGTGATGCATAACCAATGAAATGGAAAACCATATAAAATGCATCCACTGTGGCCATATAAAACATAGTAAGCGCCGCGAAAGCGCTGGCCACTACTGCGAATATCACAATAAACCGACTATTCCACAACCCATACTCAAACCATTTTTCAATTTTTTTTGTTAATTGTTCCATAACGAATCGCTTTATTTAAACTTTATTTTGGAAGCGGCAAAGTGTACCACCAAGCCAAAGGCGGTGAGAACAATATTAGTCAAATAGTTGCCGGGGGGAGACAAGAACGGTTCTAGAGAAACGCGCTAAAATTTCATCAAGTTCGCATATTGCTGCGCCTGCATGGCTTCTTCTTTGGCTGCCAGGGCGTTGACACGAGCTTGTTTGTATTCTCCGCTGTGTAAAGCGTGCTCGGCTTTCTTTAGCAATTTTTTCGCTTCCACCAGGTTGGATTGAGAAAATTCGTCCGCCCCTACGGATTTTGCCGCTTGGATGGCTTGACGCGCATCACTCATTTCCTGAACAGGCGCGGTAGCACAGGCTGTGATTGTAAGCATAAAAACTATGCCGAGGAGGATACTCAGAAGCGACTTACCAATGGAGTTATCTATTTTACTGTCCATTCAATGTGAGGGCGTTTACAATATTTGTATTCGTTACATTGCGTATTTATACCACAACGCTTTCAATCAATAATTTATTGCTGCTATTCACAGCTGGTTATAGTGACTTTTTATTTCATTTTATTTTATTTTTTTATTCTTATATTTATAGTAACGAGTGACAACAATAATGACCCGAGATTCCATCTTTGAGTACCGCAGTGAGAACGAAACTACCAAAGGGGTGGGATTCTGTCAACAATTTAACTATCAGCGTTTTAATACTGTTAAAGTAGGAGTGTTTTACCTATGCCTGTGAAAATTTATCACAACCCACGCTGTTCTAAATCTAGACAAACTTTATCCATATTACAAGAACACGGTTTACAACCACAGATCATCGAATATTTACAACATCCTCCCAGTAAAGCTCAATTAAAACAAATTCTATCACTTTTAGGCATGCAGCCCCGTGACCTGATGCGCAAAAAAGAACCGGAATACAAACAATACCAATTGGACGATCCCCAATTGAACGACGAGCAATTGATTGAGGCCATGATTCAACACCCTAAATTAATCGAACGCCCTATAGTCGTCAGTGGCGGCAAAGCCGTCTTGGGACGCCCTCCAGAAAATGTATTGGGGATTCTAAGTGATTGATATTTTGGTTCTTTTTTACAGCCGCCACGGTGCAGTGGCACAAATGGCACAGCTCCTCGCCCGAGGCATAGAAGACACGCCCGGCGTGCAAGCCCGTATTCGCACGGTGCCGGCCGTATCCACAGTGTGTGAAGCCGTTGAAGACAACATCCCTGAAACAGGGCCTCCTTACGTCAGCCACGACGATTTAAAACAATGCGCCGGTATAGCCTTGGGCAGCCCTACGCGATTTGGCAACATGGCGGCCCCACTAAAATATTTTCTGGACGGCACCAGCTCACTGTGGCTTTCCGGCGCGCTTATCGGCAAACCCGC
>JASFLF010000542.1:0-3633 GCA_050118235.1 Gammaproteobacteria bacterium
CCGGACTGTCCAGAATCGCAAAGCGATCACCCGCGTTTTCGCAATGACTGATCAATCTCGTTTGTATGGTTGAATCGCTGCTGCCGGGAACCGCAACAAGTGTGATTTCATCGATTGCGTTAAACGCCGTTAAGCAATCGGTGACATCATCTGTATCCATATCGAGCACTGTGCTATTGGAACTTTCGATCCGGCATACCCAGCAACGGGTACCGCCGTTATTAAAAAAACCGAACACGGCATGCGCAAGAACTCTGTTCCCATCGGAAAAATCACCGAATTTCGTGGTAAATTGCTGCCAACTGGTGATTAACACCGGATCTTTGGCATCCACAAGGGTATATAGTATCGGATCATCCGGATTGGGATTGCCCGCAGTATCCGGATTAAATTGTCCGGGGATTGGCGGCATTTCAACTCCGTCGCCGATGGTGGGGTCAGCCACTCCAATAAACCCACCAATGCTGGTGCCCACACCGGCAATGGGCGCGGAACCTGACGGCGTCTCTTCTACATACACTCCTGGGGCGGTATAGTCTCCCATTTTTTTCCTCCTTAGTTTTAGCTAAGCGCTATATACTGACTTAGGGAATCCTGATCAACAACGTTGTTTACTAACCATAAAACTTATGACCATTATTCAGTGCGTTAATGTTGTACATCGCAATCTTTTTTAAAACAAATTTCATGAAACACATTTTGTAAAACATTTATGTTAAAAAGTTTCCTATTCACACATATACTGCCATTCACCCGTATCCATGTTTCTATTTTTCTATCTTTCTATGTTTCAATGGGCGTTAGAGAAAAATTTTGCGTGGTGACAGAACCGTCACCGGGTAACACCAGCGTGACCGATGTTTGCTCATATCCCTGCGCGGAAACCAGCACTGTGCGTTCCCCGCCCTCAAGCTCGGTTAATAAATAATTACCGTCATGGTCCGCAAACACGCTTTCGCCGCTGCTTTGCACGCGCACTTTAGCCATTAAAACGCCTTCTGGTTCGTCGTCATCATTGATAAAGGTTATTTGGCCTTTTAGTGTGGTCGTGGGTAACTGAATGTCTGCATTCGTCCATACGATTTTATCGCCATCGTGTGATACCGTCGCTGTGACTTCTTCGCTGTCATAGCGGCTTCCCGCGCCGGGCAACCGCGCTTGCAATGTATATTGGCCGTCAGGCAAATCTAAAAAATAGTACAGTCCATCGACCGAGGTCATGGTTTGATCCGGTCGCTCCGTCATCTTGGACCAGGTATCCGGATATTGTTTTTTTTGCAGGTTCAACCACTGCAGAAACTCGGCGGGACCGTCCTCGATCTTCACCACAACACCACGCATTTTTTCCTGGGTTTGTGCATTGCTCACCACACCGGCTATGGCTACTTGGTGGCGAACGGTTTCCCAAGTCACCGCCATACTATTGCCCCTCACTCCCGGCTTGGTGCTGTTCAAACTTAAGGAGTTTGTCTGTCACCGGCACACCGATATCGGCAGACACCTGTGCATCGATGCCTATGGTCACGGTGTAGTGAAAACCCGCTTTGGGTTTCCCCCCTAATGCTTGCCAAAATTCGCCGGGGCTTTGCAACCGTCCGGAGTGCAGCGAAATAGTCGGTAAAGGCGGTTGTTGATCAACGAGTTCCCCCTGCAACACCTGTGCGGGCAATGTGGGGTGTTGTAGCAACACTCTCATTACTTCACCGAGCAAATGATGTTCGTCCCTGGCCTGGGTTTGCGAGTGTCTGCTTACCCACGCCGTTACTAAATAAGAGCAATCGACACGCGCGGGCGGCTTTTTCTTTTCGACTCTGCCGGCATCGGTCCGCTGCATGATCGTCTCACCACTGCGCAATTCACGATTCTCCCGTATATCGTATAGAAAAAGATTAATGGCGGGTTCTTGAACTGTCTGTGGTGGAAAATCTTCATCCGGCGTTAAAAAACTGATGGACAGCTGTTCCGCAATGCTTTGCGGCAATCCGGTTTGCAATAGTGATGCGATTGATGAATCCAGATCGTCGATCATTGCTGCCCCTTTTGGCCCGCCTCTTCCGTAAGACATCCGGGCCAGTCCGGTCTATTGATCTGTGGATTGATTTGCATATTGTCAAAATCCAGCCACACACGCTGGTCTTCGCGGCAATCAAATCCACGGCAAGGCACCGGTCGATTTTCATAAATCGTACAGCCTGCCGAACAACGATCCAAATGATTACAATACCCGTCTTGCCCTTGGTCGATTAAATAAGGCTGACCGAGGTCCCACCGCACAATACCTTCGCGAATGTCCTGCTTGGATAACGCGAAGGGAAGACGGCAGCAAGCGGCTTTACACAAGTAAAGCCGTTTGGAACAATCGATTTCAGCCCCTTTGTTGAAGTTGTATTTATCGTATTCCGGGTCCTGAAACATGGCACCCATGCCGGTTTCTTTAAACTGAGCCAACAACCGCTCGGCCACGTCTGCTTTGCGTTGATCCAGCTCTTCAATATTTATGAGCCCTTTCTCTTCGAGTATTTCAATTAGCGCATAAAGAAACGACAAGCTTTCTAGCGTTTTTTTTGAGTTGCTATTGAGCTTACTGTGCGCATAAAGAAGCCCTTCGGAGATCTCTACCCTTAAATCCCGCGGCGAAACCGAATTTAAGAATTTCTCTTCAACCTTTATTTGTTGAGATGTTTGATGAGAATTACTAGCCGCCATTTTGTTGTTTGTATGTTAGTGACAGATTCACGTTATGTGTGTATTCCCAACGGGAAAGCCCACCCCTCGTTTAACCAACAAAGCAATTGGAATACCACAACGTGTAGGTAAGGGTTTATTTTTTTAACTATCTGAATGAAGGGATTTTTTTATGGGTGCAATGTTAGAACACAACACATTTTGTTTTTGTGATGTAACACGTTATTGTTACGAAACATCATTAATAGCCTATGGTGTGCGAAGGCAAAACTGGAATAGATAATCAGCAGTAAAATATTACCTTGAAAATGCCATAAAAATTAGTTACATAGTTTTTGGTTATCATGAGAGCTTCAAATAACACTCACGCTTACAGTGTAACTTTACACTGTTACAGCTGTTGCAACAGTTGTGACACAAACAGCTTAGCGACCGTAGATAGTATTTTCCGGGAATTTGGGATTGGTAATAGGGGGAATAGGGCCGCGCACGAGGCCCTGCGTCAGCAACCGCAAGACTGGCCGCAGTAGGGTTTATCCCTACATACTCAATAAGGGCAATGATGGTAGTTTGAGCTTTTTACCGCGAATGGTTCTTACGTAGGATTGTGGCATGTCCCCAAGAAACAGACATCAGCTTTCTATTTTTCTTCCGTTCTATTCATCTCAAAAGTTTCGCGCTTGGTTGCAAGCGGCATTTCCTCTTCCTCTTCTTGCCGATTGATCGATTCGGACTCTGCTTTAGTTTGGACCGTTTCTTCTTCGGCCTCTTCTTCATTCTGGCGCTGTAGGACGCCGTCTTTTAATTTAGGTTGGAGTTCTTCCTCCTCTTCCGGTTCAGGCTGTCTGTGCAGCTGTTGTTGTTCGGAACCGGCCGACGTGGTTTTGTATTCTCTGCGCATGACGGCTCGAGCTGCCTCATCGGCTTCCTGCTCATAGATATCACCGG
>JASFLF010000543.1:0-3628 GCA_050118235.1 Gammaproteobacteria bacterium
GGGCCAGATAGAATCTGTAAGACCCACCTCAAGTCTATCTCGTCTAAATGTGCGGTTTATATGAAACACTACACTAGTACGCTGTCGGCGACACCGATGACGTTGACAGCGCCACGCCACTGCGGCCATTTGGATTGGGGTGCATCCCCTATGTAAAGAATGTCAAGACTGAAAAAACACGCGGAAATTGGTACAATCACGGTGTTTGAGGGAACGCCAATATTGACTTTTGGTATTGCATGATTTGGCGCCTTAAAGCCCATTTATCGTACCAGTATTCCAAAGTGAACCTAAGCGTATCGTGAGCGAACAAACCCAACACTTTTCACTCGAACAAGGCTACAACCTGCATTGGTACGAAATTCAATCCGTTCTGGGCCGGGGTGGGAATGGTATGACTTATCTCGCTCACGATAAAAACTTGGACCGCTTGGTGGCGATCAAAGAATATCTGCCTATTAACTGCGCCGCGCATGATCATCAAGGTACAGTTCAACCTCTGATGGAGTCATGTGCGAATCACTACTATATGGGGCTTTCACGCTTTTTAAAAGAAGCCCGTATCCTTGCCAAATTCGTTCATCCCAACATCGTACGCGTTCACAGTGTGTTCGAGTGCAATAACACGGCATACATGGTCATGGAATACGAACAAGGCCAGGATCTAGCCGAGTTTTACGAAGGTCAGAAAAATATATCGGAGCAAGCGTTACTAAGCATGTTTATTCCCATCTTAGACGGCCTGCTAATAGTACATCAATCCGGTTTCATACACAGAGACATCAAACCGGCGAATATCTATGTTCGACAGGACCATTCGCCAGTATTGTTGGACTTTGGTTCAGCGAAACAAACATCGTACGAACTCACACGTACACTGACCATATTGGCTACGTACGGTTATACACCTTTTGAGCAATATGGCCGGTGGAATATGCAACAAGGCCCATGGACCGACATTTATTCACTGGGCGCTTCTATTTACTACGGTATAACGGGCGAAAAGCCCATCGATTCGCTAAATCGAGCCGGTGCGATAATCGGTTCCAACAGGGATGTGTTGGTTCCACTAAGCGAACAAGCGTTGCAAGGGTATTCAAAACATTTTTTGTTGGCGGTGGATAACGCTTTGATGTTTCACCCAAAGGATCGCCCGCAAGACATATTGCAGTGGGTCGATATGCTATTGGGTAAAGTCATGCCGCCGCCGCTACCGGAAAATCTCATCACACGTTCCGTTGATGACTTAGCGGATATTTACGCCGATGCGAACATCAGCGATGCTCAGGAGGAATCCGACGCTATAGTAGGGCGGCACTCTATTCCAGATCACATATCGCCTGGTGACCTTGCGCCTGCGGTGAAAGATTTGCCTAACCAATCCAACTCAATATACTCCGGCGGCGAGTGTTTCACGGGTATTGCTGACGAAAGAAATTTGGATGCGGTAATGCAGCGCTTGGAGAGCACTGCGAAAGATCAGCCATCGTTTGGGTTTATGTTGAAAGCCCCCCAGTTGGTTTTACCCGCGGTGCTGTTGTTGTTGTTGGCGGTCGGCGTTTTTATTTCCATATTGCTCCAAGAAAACGAAATTACTCAACCTGTGGTGGCAAACAAAGCGCAATTGCCCGTTGACAGGGAACTCAATGAGCTTCTCGAAAAAGCCCGGCGCGCTTATTCCGTAAAGCAATATATAACCCCTGAATCGGATAACGCCGCCACACTGTATTCAAAAGCACTGACCATCGATCCGGATAACCAGGCCGCTAAAGAAGGTCTGGAATCGGTTGTCGCGCAAGTCTCTCGGCAAATTATAGCGTCTATAGAGAGCGGCGATTTTTTGCAGGCTGAAACACGGCTCACCAAACTGGACCACGTTGCAATAAAATACGCGGATTTGTTACAACTGCAATTGACTTTGGAGAAAGCGAAACGAGCCAGAGCGGAATCGATCAATAAACTACTAAACAAAGCGCAAATTGCTTTTGGTGCCGGTCATTTTGTGCAGCCTGAAAACGACAATGCTATTCGGTTTTTCCGCCAAGTGTTGAGTATTGACCCAGCCAATAACACGGCTCAACGGGGTTTGCAACAAATCCATGATCACTTTTTACCCAAGGCGACACAATACGTAGCAGCTGGCGACATCGATAAAGCTGGGGCCGCTGTTGCCGTTATGGAAAGCGCAATCCCCGATTCCAGTCAGGCGCAATTTATCAGGATGAATATCCAAGTGTTGGAGGATAAAAACCGGCAAATCGCCAAGCTGTATCGACAAGCCGAAGCGGACGTGAATTCCGGTCGAATGGTTACTCCCTCCGGCAACAACGCGTTGCAACGTTATAAACAAATACTTAAGTTGGATAAAAGCAATCAAAAAGCCAAACAAGGGATTAAAGACTTGCTAGCATATTATGAGTCGCAATTCCATTCCAATGTCGCGGATAAAAAATTGAGCGATGCTGAAAAAGCGGTTGACGCCATAGCGTTAATTTCTCCCAACTCGTCCTTGAGTAAAAAACTGGCCGCACAGTTGGCAGGTTTACGCCAACCTTCCAAACCGAAACTGACAAGTTCAGTCCAACCATCCAGACCGGAATTGGAAACTATCAACGAATTAATTCACGATTTTAGAAATTCATTTGAGTCCTCCAATTTGACGAAACTACAGGATCTCAGTGAATTTGCCCCCGGAAGACAACAGTTTTTGGCGCAATTTTTCGATCACTACCGGTTTTTTAAAATGGAAATCAGGGATTTCGAGTATATCACCGTGCAGCATCAGGCCTCGGCCATAGTGAGTCTCAATGACCTGGTGAACAAGGAAGGGGAATACGTAAAGCCCGGTTCCTGGAACCGATTTCTAATCCAAATCGCAAAAAACGAGCAAGGTAAATGGAAAGTCCATTGGTAAGGGAGCGTGCATCCCAGTTAGGCGTTTTAGGACAATGAATTACTTAAAGAAATTTCAAGGTATTCGCTTGCTGGGTTTTTATTTTTTATCCGCTTGGAATAATGCTAATATCTTATCCCAGTAGCGCAATGTACAGCAGAATATTAAAGCTTGAATTCGCAGTTGGCCGCTTCAATAAGTGTTTATTTTTATTAAGATTAATAAATCAAGGTTAATCGAATCAATTTAATGGGCGGGGGGTAACCTGGTATGTTTTTTCGCAATTTTTACTATATAGTTACCATACTGGTATGCATTTCCTTAGCGTTCCCTCCCTTGGTGTTTTCCTCTGACTTATCCCTGTCCGCCGCTGACATAGTAGCGCCAAAAGTCATACATGAAAAAATCATCGAACCGCTATCCCCAGGTTCCACATTGCAGATTAAAGCGAAAGTAACGGACAATGTGGGCGTGCAATCGGTAACACTGTTCTACCACACCATAGGCGAATCCGAATATAAACGTATCGCGTTAAATCCCACCGATGTGGCCGACGAGTACGGCGTGACTTTGGGGCAAAATGATTTAGCCGAGCCGGGAATAGAATATTACCTCGAAGCAACGGATTTGACCGGCAACACCAAGTTACACGGCTATTCATTCTCGCCATTCATTGTCAAAATCGAACCCGATACAGCCGTGGCCGCTGCCGCCCATCAACACGGTGATACCGGG
>JASFLF010000544.1:0-3626 GCA_050118235.1 Gammaproteobacteria bacterium
CTGTTTGTCACCTCGGGCATCACGGGCATGAGCCTGGCGCAAGTGGTCAAAGCCGCCTTGCCGTTCGTTGCGGTGTTGTTCGTGTTCCTGATACTGGTAACGTATATCCCCGCCTTGTCCACTATCCTGCCTTACAGCATTATGGGACCGGAAATTGTCACCCGGTGAACTCGGTAGTTTACGTCCTAATGTGGCGTAAAGATCGAGCGGCTCGACTAATACGGATTTTGAGACCTTTGTTATACCCATACTTATATCGTTTACTTCAAACAGGAGAAATTCCGTGCCATATCGATATAGTGCAACGATCTCTCTTATGATGTTCCTGTTGTCATGTGATTCAAAAGAGCAAACTGAAGTAGAAATACCTAAAGAAGGCACGTTAGAGCGAATCCGATACGATATCGAGCGATCTCAGCCCGATCCTATTAGTCTTGAGGCGCTTACGGGCACCTGGGAAATAATATTGCACTCCGAACATTTTGAAAAATATTCTGATTTAAGGCTTTTGACTAATTTGGCGGTACCAAACAAGATAATCGTTAAGAAGATAAATGGAATTGTTAAAATAAAGTACACTGACATATTGGAAAATGAATACGCTGTCGGAAATGAATATGCAATTACAAATAATACAATAAAGTTCAAAACCAGAGGTAAAGACGACACAAATATAGAATTAAAAGAGGTGGAGAATTCTATTGAGAAATACAAAAATAATCTGAGAGGGATAATTAATTTTAGAAAAGGCGTTTATGTGGAGTGGATCGCGAAAAAAATTGATTAGCGTATACGACAACGAGATTCCCATTCAATGAAAAGGCAGAAGCCAATTCACTTGGCACGAGAACGTATGGTCGATGCTGTCAGCCACCATAAACAGACTGGCCGTCAATATAAATTCGCATTGGGCGCTGCCCCAACCATTTGTGTACATCGAGCGCTTTTTGCTAAGGATCTAAAAGCTCTGCTTTGTTCACCATCTAAAAATTCTAGCGGCAATTTAGCGAGTATACCCGCGGCAATGGAATGTCATTGCGGAATTTCAATAGAACGATTATTAAAAATTTAACTTCCGCAAGAGCCATCTCAACTTGCGGTTCTCTCCTTAGGAACGAGGGTTCCTAAGGAGTGTCTAATCAATACAGTTTGTTTTTCGATAAACACCTTGGCCCGAATTTCTCGCAACGGACATTTTCCATAGACAAAAGGAGGCCGAATTATGAAAGCAATTCAAATCAACAAGTACGGACACGCCGATCAAATGGCTCTGGAAACAATCCCACGGCCGAAAGCCGGCAAAGGAGAAGTTCTGGTGAAAATCCACGATGCAGGAGTGAATCCGGTGGATTGGAAGATCCGCGAAGGCTACATGAAAAAGGTTAGACCAGTCTCATTCCCCTATACGATGGGACAGGATTTCTCCGGCGAGGCGGCTGCGGTAGGCGCGGGAGTAACCGGTTTCAGCAAGGGTGATTATGTATTCGGCTTCGCACGGGGTTCTTATGCCGAGTACGCCATAGCTTCACCGGAAGGTCTGGCGCACATGCCAAAGACCGTTGATTTTGTCACCGCCGCTGCCATTCCCACAGCCGGTCTCACCGCTTGGCAAATTGTGATGGATGTCGCAAAGGTGTCGCAAGATCAAACGGTGTTGGTTCACGGTGCCGCCGGAGGTGTCGGAACCTTTGCCGTCCAGTTTGCTAAACGGGCCGGCGCCCGAGTAAGCGCCACGGCATCACGTGAGGATTTTACTTATTTGCAAAATCTTGGCGTTGCACAGGTTATTGACTATAAGTCCGAGCGCTTTGAGGACAAAGTTAAAGAGGTTGATATAGTCATCGACCTTGTGGGTGGCAACACATTGACCCGATCCTATGGCACGGTAAAGAAAAATGGCTTAGTCATTACCACCGTGGGTCCCGCTGACGAATCCGAAGCAAAACAACATGGTGTTCGAGTTATCCAGTTCGTCATGAAACCCGCCTCGGACGAGCTGCAACAAATCGCCCGGCTGGTGGAGCAAGGCTTGGTGAAGCCGCGCATCAGCAAAGTGATGCAATTGCCTGAGGCCAAGGAAGCGGAGGATTTAAGCCAGCTCGGGCATCCGCATGGCAAAGTAATTCTTCGAGTCGCTTAGCCCGCATTTCATACCAGAGAGCGAGCTGATCGTGCAGCGGATTAGTGTTTTTTCCTGGTGTACTGTATAGGGGCCGGATCGGGTTATATGGCCGACCCCTTCAATATAAGGCTATCAAAGTGTTAGTAAAAATTTTTATTGCAAGCCTTCATGGAGATTGAAGCGTCGGCTCGCCTTCCCCTTCACCAATGTCGTTTTCCAAAGTTCCGGAGTCCACGGGCGGCTCCGTGTTATAAGGGAGCGGTTCCGGGTTTGGGTCCATCGTTTGCGGTGGAAGCGTGTCCCTATCCATGGAGTCTTCCTCCGGGTGTTGGCCGTACTCCTGCATCCCGGGAAATCCAGCTGGGTCGGGCTGAGCGGGATCCTGTACGTAAAGTGGCTCGCGCATAGACTGGTCAGGTGCGCCGCTGGTGTTGTCATATTGGCTGGTGTTTCGATTGAACACCAGTAGTTTTCTTTCATTGTCATCATCCACCAGGACATAACTGTCTTTTTTGAATATTTTTTTAATCGCGCCATCAAAAGAGGCGTTAGTAACATTGATGTTAACCGGATAGTCGCATTTGTTGTCGTTGCGTATTTTAGTATTGGTTTTTTCCGCCAGCTCATCCAGTAACTCGCACAAAGTCACCTCTTTCGCTTTGATGCTCAGCTTATTGTTGCTCCATCGAATATCCAGTTCCCCGGCATGTAGGAGTGGCGGACAGTAACAGAAAACCGCAAAGCTAAAAACCGGTAACAGCAGTGTTCTTGATAGGGAAGGCATCTTTTTGCGCTCCGAGTAGAAAGAAAATCGAACATCGGTGAAGGTAGGTTGTGTATCCACTATCCTCAGGATTCCGCAAATGCTATTAGGATGTGATAATAACAGTCCGAAAATAGTGCCAAAGAAATTGTACCGATACGCATTTGTCAGGCGATATATATACTATTGGCGGTTTAAATTCAAGATGCAACGTTACGGGCGTTTTCGATTTAAAAAATCACAACACCGTTTTGCCGTCAATAATATCGAAGCTTATACCAAAGTATTCCCAATAGTTCGTGCAAGGCATAATACGATTGTTTAAACGCATAAGCGTAGGGCAATAAATCCATCAACCGTATCCCGCCTTGATGTTTGGTGAAATATACCGTCGGCGCGGCGATGACGTTTATGCCAAAATGCTGAAACGCTTCAATGGCCCGGGGCATGTGAAAGGCGGAGCTTACCAGCAATATGCTGTTATGGTTGTTTTGTTTCAATAATCCTGCGGTGTATTTGGCGTTTTCATACGTGGTTTTGCTTTTGTTCTCCACGACATCCACTGCTACGTTGAACTCTTTTTGCAACACGTCCTGCATCAACTCCGCTTCTGCGCGAGGCTCTTTACGGGTTGATCCACCGCTGACATAAAGCGGTAACAAGGTGCGCCGCTTGAGCCAGGCGCCATAACGCGCCCGTTGCAACGTTATCGCCGCGACTGTATCTCCGCCAAATTCGGGC
>JASFLF010000545.1:0-3617 GCA_050118235.1 Gammaproteobacteria bacterium
CCGCGGTAACGCTATGCCTGGGGCATTCTCTGGGAATGCATCGCCGTTTTATTCACAACAGTTATGATTGTCCTAAATGGCTGGAATATATGTTTGTGTATTTCGGTGTACTGGTCGGTTTGGCAGGTCCTTTCGGAATGATGTATACACATGATCTCAGGGACTGGGCACAGCGGCAGAAGCGTTGTCATGATTATTTTGGACATAAGTCCTCATTCCTTAAAGACGGTTTTTGGCAATTACATTGCGATATCACATTGACCCATCCCCCTGTGTTTTTGCCGCAAAACGAAGTGGCCAGCGATCGTTTTTATCGCTTTGTGGAGAAGACCTGGATGTGGCAACAACTGCCGATTGCACTATTGTTTTTCTGGATAGGGGGCGTAGATTGGGTAATATGGGGTGTTTGCTTGCGTGTGGCGGTGTCCGTAACCGGCCACTGGTTAATCGGTTACTTTGCACACAACATTGGCCATCGCGAATGGCACGTAGAAAATGCCGCGATACAAGGATTTAATGTCAAGTTCTGCGGACTAATTACTATGGGCGAATGTTGGCACAACAATCATCATGCTTTCCCTAACTCCGCTTTGTTAGGGATTCATACGGATCAAACCGATCCCGGCTGGTGGGTATTGATGTTGTTAAAAAAAGCGGGACTCGTCTGGAATACCAAAAAGCCGGATGACTTACCATTGCGGCCGGAACTTGTTTCTGTTGCGCACAATCACTAGAGATATCGACGGATGAACTCAAGGTATGCTTCAGAGGCTTTGATTCGATTTATCTTTTTCTCGAATCCATGGCCTTCATCGTTGAACAATAGATATTCCACCGGCACTCCATTTTCTTTTACCTTTGCCACGATCTCGTCACTTTCGATTTGTAAAACACGCGGATCATGTGCTCCCTGGACGACCAACATAGGGCGTGTGATTTTGTCCGCATGGAATAGCGGTGATTTCGCTATGAGTGCATCTCGATCCTTTTGTGGATGACCAATTTCCGTATATAACTCTGCCCTAGCGGCATGCCACCATTCGGGTATCTGCTCCAGTGTGCGGACCCAATTGCTTACGCCAAAAATATCGATACCAATACTGAACTCCTCCGGTGCGAAGGCCAGCGCGGCAAGGGTAAGATAGCCGCCATAGCTCGCCCCCATGATGCCAATGCGTTGTGCGTCGATCCATTTAAGGCTTTGTAAATATTTTTTACCCCACACACAGTCCTTAAGATCGACGTCGCCGTGCTTTTTATCATCGGCATGAAAAAATGCCTTACCATAACCTGAGGAGCCCCTGTTGTTGACGGCCAAAATCGCGATTCCGTGATTAACCAGGTGCTGAATGAGGGGGAAATAACATGAGACACTTTGCCCGCCAGGGCCACCATGCACCCACAACATCGCAGCTACGGGGCGCTCGACGGTGGCCTCTTTAGGCCGATACAGGATCGCCGGAATCTGCAGGCTGTCGAAGCTTGCAAACCGAATCACCTGCCCTTCCACTAAATCATCCGGATGGATGTGGGGACTAAGATTCTTCGTTAGGCGCACCAAAGTCAGAGTATCCAAATCGAGTACAAAAAGATCCGAAGGACATTTATCACCATTGACATAAAAAGCGAGTTTACTTTCACTGGGCGAGAATTCCGCGTTCAACATCTGTCCATCGGGTATGGCCGGCGGCTGTACGTCGGTTTTTTTATCCATATCCCGAATATAGACTCGGAACCGCCCATCCTCGTTTCGGTGGGTGACACGATAGCGCCCTTTTCTCGAAAACCTCAGCGCAACGATATCCCATTTTCCTTGATAGACCGGTTCGTGTCTGTTGTTTTCCAGATCGTAACGCCACGCTTCGTGGAACTCCCCATGGGCATTGGTACGGTAGTAAAGATGTTTGTTGTCGGGAGAAAAACTTAAAAACGACTCATGGCAATAAACTTGCTCGGCGTTGATTGCTAAGGCGGCTCGTTGGGGATGTTGTCGATCCCATACATACAAATCGACGTCGGTGTTGGTTTTAATCCGCTGCAAAGCCAACCATCGACCGTTGCAACTGATACCGCGTATTTCCCAGTCGTCGCGGTTCTCGAAGATCCGTATGCGTTGATAATCATACTCAGAATACTCGTAGACGTCGAAGCTGCGAGCGTCCCGTTCGTTGGTAAGGACCCAGAATTTGTCTCTGTCCTGGTGCCAAGCGACAAACTCAGCCTTAAGACGACCACCCGGTGTAAGATCTTTCGCTGCGCCGTTGAACTCTTGCACGTACAAATGATCCAGTTCGTTACCGTGTTGGTCCTTGGTGAACAGAAAGCGGTTATCGTGGGGAAAGAAACTAACAGGAAAAATACTTTCCGATGTCGATTGCGTTAACGGTTCGATCTTCCGGGTAGTAATGTCTATAGCATAGGTATTGAATATCTTGGTGGAATCCTGCGCGACAAGAATGACGCTTTCATCGTGCGAGAAAGAGAGACCGAGCATCGCAGTGGTTTCGAAAAATTCTTGTGCCGAGTATTTTTCCATTTTCGATTATTGGCAATCCATATGTCAGTCTGTTGTTGAAGGTCCATAAACATGACGTTTTTTCCTTTGCCATGCTTTAATTTTTATAAATATCTTTGTTAGACTATGTTGTTTTTCTTAATTCATAAATGTCATTGATTTTTTAAAACACGCTCGTACAGGATTCATTATTACCTATCCGTCTGTTTTATTAAATAGTCGGAGGATTATTCAATATTCACTGATCAGCAAACGTACAACTTCGAACCGGGTGATCCACATGTTGTCACTAACGACACGGACAGTGTGAATATTAGCTTGGGACATGCGCGCTTCATCAACTCACAAAATTCAATCAATAGCAAAAAAGGAGGACGAAATGTTCATAGGACACTATGGTGCAAGCTTTGCGGCTAAAGCGATCAAACCATCGATCCCCTTGTGGGTACTCTTTTTGGCGGTGCAATTGGTGGACGTATTCTGGGCGATCTTCGTTTTGCTCGGTATCGAAAAGGTACGTATCGTACCCGGTATAACGGCGACCAATCCGCTGGACTTGTATTACATGCCTTATACGCATGGCCTGATCTCGTCTTTGCTTTGGGCGCTAGGCGCTGCCATCATTTACGGATTGCTACCCGGTGTGGGTCGTTGGGGAAGTGCCGTTATAGTGGGCATGGCGGTATTTTCACATTGGTTATTCGATCTGGTAGTGCACAGACCCGACCTGCCCCTCTATGACAATACGCTCAAGGTAGGCTTGGGATTATGGAACTTACCGGCGATTGCTTTTATGCTCGAAGTTGCGTTATTGGTCGGTGGTATTTATCTCTATATGAGAATTACCAAACCGGTTCGCCGGGGCGGATTTTATGGCATGATCATCTTTGGCTTATTCATGACGGGCGTTCAGCTGATGGTTTTCTTCGGCAAACCGCCAACTTCGGCAACCGAAGTAGCGATAAGTGCGCTGGTGTCGTATTTTCTATTCGCCGCAGTGGTTTTTTGGCTGGAACAAAAGCGGGTTTATGCGGCGACAGAAGCCCATCCATGAATGGGCTTGAAGCGCCCTCTCAAACGCATCTGATTCGTTATCTTGGTT
>JASFLF010000546.1:0-3615 GCA_050118235.1 Gammaproteobacteria bacterium
TTGCGGTCTGCAATAGATCAAATTCGGCCTGCGCCTCGGTTTGCTGCGCCGCTTCGTCGAAATAGGATACACCGTGGTAGTACACCGCGTTATCGGCATAATTACTGGTAGCGTACGTGGCCACGAAGCTATCGTATAACGACCTGGCGGTCGTAAAATCCTGTTGCTGGTGGTAACAACGGGCCGTGTAGTATTTCGCGTTATCCAAATAGATACTGTCGGGATACTGCGTAGCGAGGCTCTGGAAGTCACTGAGCGCTTGGGAATAGTCGCCCGCTTGGTAATTACTCAAAGCTTGTTGATAGAGAACCGCGTCTGAACTTCCGCCGGTATCGGTTGAGCCGCCCCCACCACCGCTGGAACAACCTGTTGAGAAATAGATGAGAACTAATACAAAGAATACAAAGGAAATTTTTCTGGGTAAAACAAATCCGTCACGAGGTACTAATCGCTGCTTCATAAAACTCCAATCAACTAATAAAGTAGAGCTAAGATTTTGAAAATTAAGTATTTTTTTGGGAAGTCTATAAGTAACAATTTTTATAGTCTAATGTAAGTCATTTCCCGTACTGAGTTAAACGTCTATAAACAGTGGAAGGTTCCCAATTTCCGAAATTAGTTGACAAATGGCTACAAATTCACCAGAAAATTGTAGAGTGGTTCTCAACAAAGTTGGGGGAGATGAAACATACGACGCTGGAGATTGCCTGTTACCAGACAATCTCCAGTATTGAGCGAAATTTTTCCTGTGGTTAAATTCTTAAGATCGTTTAACTTACATCAATATCTAGCCAGGTTTGTGACACCGATTGCAGTTGCCATCGGCTTTGAACGATTTGGTGCCATTGTGGCAAGTGAAACAATATTTCTCGCCTTTTTGGTGGTCTTCCATTTTAATTTGTGCGGTGCCTTTCTTTTGTTCAAAAATTTTGGGATGGCAATCTTCACATTTATTTCCCTTGTCAGCATGCACCTGACCGGAAAACACTACCTTGCCCATAGGACTTTTGGTGAATTCCACCTCCATACCTGGAGGTACGGCACTTGCCAACGAATAAAAGCCGATAGCCAAAACAGTTATTATGGTTGTTAAAAAAGTCTTCATTTGTTTACCTCCGCCGTAGGTGTGAATTATCGTGTATGAGGTAACTTTTAATAGAAAATTTTAACAGGCGCAATAAGCCATTTTCTCAAGTTGCTGTTGTTTTGATTTGTATCAATTTCAGTGGCGAGTTGGTTACCTCCACACCTCATTTCCCAGTGGATTCTTCGGGCGGTTATTGATATCGCAGGCTTATTTTATTGGTATCTTTAAGCGATCTATAGACTTTATTTATGTTGGGATCGGCTTTGAGCCTGCACTGAGGCATCTAGCCTGTTGACTTTTTTTCGCTGTTCGCCGTTGCGTTAAGGACGGGTTCACTTTTTGATTGGTAGACTATGGCTTGGTTACGTCCGGATTCTTTGGCGCTATACAAGGCTTGATCGGCTTGTTCCAACCATTGTTTGTGATCGCGGATCTGGGTGTCAACCTCTGAGACGCCCAAACTGACGGTATAGCGAATGTCCCTGCCGTCATGTTGCACCAGAATACTTTCAATGTGTTTACGCAGGCGTTGAGCCAATAATAAGGCTCCCTCGCTTTTGGTATCGATCAATATGATACCGAATTCTTCACCACCGTATCGCCCGGCGATGTCCGTGGTCCGGACTTTATCCCTTACCGCTTGGGCAGTAATGCGGATGACTTCATCCCCGGCCTGGTGACCGTAGGTATCGTTGACTTTCTTAAAGTGATCAATATCGAACATGATCAATGAGCACGGCTCGTTGGTTCGTTTATGCCGGGCGAACTCTCTGATTAGGCAATCTTCCCAGTAGCCACGGTTGTACAATTGGGTTAAGCGGTCGGTGCGGCTTAGCGCCTGCAATTTGGAATTGGCCCGCTCCAGTTCGGATTTGTTGGTGGCAATATCGGTGACATCGTAAATGATGATGCCGATTTGGTTCACTTCACCGCTGGGGGACAACAATGGTATATAAGTGATGTTCTGATACATATGTTCCGCGGCACTGGTAATCGGCCGATAGTTTTTGAATTTGAATATATAAGGCCGCTGTTCCCAGGTACTGAAGGCGCGGCTTTTCAATAAGAATACCGATTCGGCTTTGCGTTTAAACCAATCCACGGGGATATGCGGAAATTTGTCGAATAGGTTGTTGCCGATAATACTGGTGGAACGCACACCGCTGTGATTTTCCATAAAACGGTTCCACACTTGTACGGCATATCGGCGGTCCACCACCACCACGCCCACATCGATGGATTGGAACATGTCCATCATCCAGTGCAGTTCTTTGATATCCATGCCGCCGCTATCAGTCATTGTTATTCATCCACGAAATACGATATCAGGTTTTCCAATTCAGGCAGCGAATCCTCGGCGAAAAACAACAATACTTCACAGCCGATGTTTTGATGTTCCAGTTGGTAACCCATTTCTATGGCCAGGGTTTGTCGCCATGCCTTGGAATTGCGTTCGATGAGATCACTGACTTTCACGTGGTGGCCCAGCACAATGGGATGCCCTTGACTGAACGGCACGTCCAATTGATCGCTAATGCCTTGCAAGCACGCACTGATGAACACGCTGGCCACATCCATGAACAATTCCAGTTCCACGGTTTTGTCGATCTCACCATGGTAGTTCATCAGTTTTGCAAGGTCGCTGGCGGTGGAGTCGTTGAAGATCAACAAGGCTTCGCCGGATATGCCTGAGCCGATAAAGCCTTGGCACACGGCTGAGACCTGATCTTCGCCGGCGATTTGATTCAGCATCATGCGCAGTTCACCCATTTCCATCATATTGACATTGGGAATGGGCATAATGACGAAGGTATTCAGCAGGCGCGCAATGAGATCCACGGCACGCCCCATGGCAATGTTGGCCACTTCCTGACAGCCGTCCAATACGGCGGCCGAGGGAGTGTATGCTTGACGTGGTCCAGCTTCTACCAGTGCGTAATTGTATTGATCAAGAATTCGCGAGACATCCTCGCGGTCCACCGGCTTTTTTATAAATTCTTTTGCCCCCAGGGAAAACACCCGCTTGCGCGATTCCGGCTGAATGTCGCCTGAAACGACAATTACGGTGGTCGACAGCCCTTTTGATTTCATTGCTTCCAGCATTTGATAACCGTCCATGACCGGCATGTTCAAATCCAAGAACACCATTTGACCTTTACCGGCTTGCACAGCATCCAGCGCCTCCCGGCCATTGGCCGCGAAGGTGATGTCCACTTCCCAATTGGAAGGCAGTGCGCGAGCCATTTGCTTACGGGCAAAACTGGAATCGTCGCATATCACAATAGGTGTGGTCATTATTCACCGGACGCCGAGTTATTCCTTGAAAATACAATCAGTTAATACTTATTAATCTGATCGGGTATTTATTTGGGTTATAAGTGTTATTGCTATCGGCGAGGGCAAGGTAAAACTTAACGTGGATTTAACGTTGGTATAACCTGTAATTAAGGCCGAAACCGGGCAATTTCCCGGCGCATTTGTTGGTATGTCGTTTGACAGGGATTTTTACCGTAGCGTAACTGGTTATA
>JASFLF010000547.1:0-3595 GCA_050118235.1 Gammaproteobacteria bacterium
ATCAATTTTCATCGATCTATGCTTTCTGACTTAAGATTAATTTTTATTGATTTTTGTAGTAACAAAAAATAGTCAAATTCCGTTTCGGAGACTATACTATTTCGCTAAGATTATAGTACAAAGAGTAAAGACTTGTTGTGCGTTTTGTTGGGTAGAATACGCCGGCGATAAGTATAGCAATAAGGGCGGATTAGAGTCCCGTTAAGCACATAAATATCATATTATTATTGTTTGTCGTGAAAGAGCGGAATTCAATTCAGGATAATTGGGTTCTATCGGGCATAACGGTGAGCCAGATAAGTACCGGTTAAGATAACCGCGCAGCTTATCACAAGAACCGTTGTCAATTTTTCGTCTAGTAACAGAACAGCCAATGCAAGTGTAAGCATGGGCATTGCCAGTTGTAAAGTTCCAATACGGCGTATACCGCCGCGGCCGAGCGCATAAAACCACAATACGTAACCTGCGAACGAAGATAGTAGAGTCATCCAAGCCAGCGCCAGCCAGCCTTCAAGTGGGATGTTGCCCCAGGCGGTGTGGTGCGAAAGCGTGACAAATAATGGGATTAAAATGATCAGCGTAGTGGCTAGTCCCCAGAAAGTTGTCGCGACTGTACCGAGCCTTCGGGACAGCTTTCCTCCCGCCACATAACCTAGAGAGCATGCCACGCAGCCAAGTAAAATGACTAAATCACCAGCAACGCTGGATCCGTCGGACACACTTTGCACTGAATCTGAGCGCGCGATCACTAAGACCGCGGCACCGCCAACGGCGGTTGCCGATCCTGCCCACCAAACTAGTCGGGGTTTTTGGCCATCAACAACTGCGGCGATTAAAATCGTAAAGATCGGTATCAGTGCCATAATTAAAGCGGCGTGACTCGCTGTCGTATGTTCGATGCCAACACTGAGTAACGCAGGCCAAACAGCAAAACTCGCGTTTCCCGCGATTAGCAAAATAGCAATATCGCGACGGGAGGAAGGAAAAGGCAGTCGCAAGATAAAGGCAAAAATTGTGGCGATAACACCAGCCAGCATGGAACGTAGCACACCAGCCGAAAGCGCATCGATGTATCCAACGGCTATTTTATTGGCAATCGCTGTACCGCTCCATAACAAAAGCGCCAAAATCGCCGCGGCGAACGGCGCGATATCAAAGGGTAATCTGGGTTTCTCCGAGTTGTCCATATGTAATTCTTTTATTCTGAGGTTCCTTAATATCCGCTATTAAGTAGTAAGGTTGCGGTTATGGTTTATTGGTGTAGTTTGTCGCTGGTTATAGCGGGCGTTGCGGCACTGCCGGCGAGTATGCCGCCATCCACATGCAGTTCTATGCCAGTCACATATCTGGATTCATCGGAGGCCAAGTATAGGGCAGCGTTGGCGACTTCGACCGGCGAGCCCATTTCTCCCAGGGGGATCTGTTGCGAAATTGCTTCGATCATAGCACCCCTATGCTCGCTTTCACCTAACATCGGGTCCCACATAGGAGTCAGGATCGCGCCGGGATGAATGGAGTTGCAGCGGATGCCATTTTCTTCTCGGCACAATACAAGGCTACGCTTTTGGTGTGATTTCGAATGGCCGCTTTACTGGCGGCATACGCAGTCATATACGGTATGCCAACAATACCGGCGCGAGAACTGATATTAACTATGCTGCCGGCAAGGTTTGTTTTCATCAGTTGAATGGCGTATTTGCAACCCAGGGCTGTGCCGTCAGAGTTAACGGCATGTACCTGGCGCCAGCTTTCGATGTCGAGGTTCTCCGGGTCATGGGGGCCGGATGTCTGCAGGTAGCCACTGATTCCCGCGTTATTGACCAGCACATCCAATCGATTGTAGTTAGTTGTAATATGCGCGAATGCGCTTTGCCAATGACTTTCTTCGCGCACATCAAGGTGCAGGTATTCTGAACCATGTAAAGCATTGGTAGTTTCCCCACCCAATGAATCATTAATATCAGACACAATGACCTGGGCGCCTTGCTGGTGAAACGCTTCAGCGGTTGCTTTCCCTATACCTTGAGCGGCTCCGGTGACTAACGCTATTTTCCCTTTGAGTCGTTGCATAAAAGATCCTCCTTTTTTCGATATGTCCTATATAACAGGCATAAAAAAAGCCCGCCTTTTGAGGGGCGGGCTTCTCATGTTTCACAAAGACATGAACTAGCCCACCGCTCCTCTAGCTATGGCGATGCAAATAATCTGGATCATGTTTGTGTTAATGTTCATTTTCGCATAAATAACAGAATTACTCTCAGTCGTCAAATATTCTATCTCGCTTATTGGTGTTTAACGATTTATTTGTCGATGCCAGTTCCCATGTCTCTGCCCTTTTATAAAATTACATCCGGTGAATTGATTTTGACCGTACGCGACAATTTTCTAGTAAAAGCTCGCAAGCATCTCTAGTATTTGGCACAATTGATTGTGAATTCGAGCAATATTTCGCGATTTATTGTGATTCAAACCGAGGCTGACCAAATGTTAATATTAAAAGACCGTTTCAAAGGCTGTTTGATGGGGCTAGCCTGCGGAGATGCTGTAGGCACCGCCGTTGAATTTCAACCTCGCGGTTCATTTGAACCAGTCACGGATATGATAGGCGGCGGGCCGTTCCACTTAAAGCCAGGTCAATGGACCGACGATACTTCCATGGCATTGTGTATGGCAGCGAGTTTAGTTGAAAGCAACGGATTTGATGCGTTCGATCAAATGCAACGCTACTGCCGCTGGAGAGCGGAGGGATATATGAGTAGTACCGGTAAATGTTTTGACATCGGCAACACCGTAGCGGAAGCATTGAACAACTTTATCGCTACCGATGAGCCCTATTCCGGTCCCACACGCGAGCATTCAGCCGGCAATGGCAGTATTATGCGTTTGGCGCCGATTCCCATGTTTTTTCATTTCAGTATCACCGACACGATTTATTTCTCGGGTGAGAGCTCCCGTACCACTCACGGAGCGTTAGAGTGTGTTGAGGCTTGCCGTTTGTTCGGTGCCATGTTGCATTATGCTCTAAACAGCGATCCAAAAGAGAAAATATTATTTTCCCAAAGTGCCAGTGAGTTTAAATCGAAAAAAGTCCAGTCCATCGCCCAGGGTAGTTACAAAACAAAAGAGTATACCGACATCAAGGGTAGTGGGTACGTAATCGATAGTTTAGAAGCGGCCTTATGGTGCTTTTTAAATACGGATAACTTTAAAGACGCGATTATACAAGCTGTCAATTTAGGTGATGATGCCGATACCACCGCGGCGGTGTGCGGCCAAATTGCAGGGGCGTACTATGGTATTCAAGGTATTCCTAGCCATTGGCGGACTAAAATCGCAAAGGCGGATACTATCGAAAAAATGGCGATATCATTATTCGAGAGAAATTTATAATAGCTGCAGTAATTGCAAAAGCTCATTGCATAAGTAATCGGTAAATTTTTTTCACGCGCAGTATCTCTCCTGGCGACGAAATTTCTACCCCTGTATTGAGGGATGGTAAACCTATTTAATATCCGCACGCCTTGACTTAATTGAATCGCTACTTCCTGGTGGTTCATTAGCATTCTACGCACTCCCCTCCTAGGAAATCGACTAC
>JASFLF010000548.1:0-3588 GCA_050118235.1 Gammaproteobacteria bacterium
TTTTCTGCAATCCACTCGGCCGGTGATTTGTTCGGCATAAGTCCAATCGTTACTGACCGCAATGTGTTCTATGCATTTTTGCAAATTGGCATCCGGGAATAGGCCGGCTATCGGCGTAGCGGTAGCATTGATCGTATTGCGGTTTACGTTTGCGTCCGTGGCGAATACCAGAGAAAGGTTTAAAAACGAAATTCCGAATACAAAAACAATGGCAAACAACTGAAAGCGAAATGGACCTGGCGCAGAATTTAACATCGTTAGGTTCCCAAAACTGTCCTGCATTTTAATAATAATAAAATGATCAATCTATAAGAAAATGCTATATATACCGTGCTTATGAAATAAAAGTTTATCAAAAAATAACCAATTGCGAGGCAAAAAAAAGCGTGAATATTACCGTTTTGGGATAAATCGCCCAATGTTCAAAGCGGGGCTACTTAAATATTGTACGTATTACGTACGAGATTAACGAAATTATTCAGTAATATTTTGGTAAATTGAGATTAAGGTATCTTGAAATAGGATATTAATATGGATAAACAATCAGAAAATGAGATTAAAGCGCTTTTGGCATTTTGGTTTTCTGAACCCGTGAAGAAATTATGGTTCAATTCCACGCCGGAGTTTGATGCCGAACTCAGAGAAAAATATCTGCATTTTCTGGAGCGGGCTGAACGTGGCGAACTGGATGACTGGGCGAACGATGCTCGCGGCGCGTTGGCATTGGTCATTATTCTGGATCAATTTCCTTTGAATATGTTTCGTCAGCAAGCGCGCAGTTTCGCAACGGAAAATAAAGCCAGGCAAGTGGCCGACTTAGCCACGGACAAAGGCTTGGATCAGTCATTGTCCGCGGAGCAAAAAGCGTTTCTCTATTTGCCTTTTATGCATAGCGAAAATCTGGCGGACCAGGATAAGTCAGTGGAATTGTTTGAAAAAGCAGGATTAACCGAAAACTTGCGCTATGCGAAACATCATCGTGAATTGATACAACGATTTGGTCGCTTTCCCCACCGTAACCGAATCCTAGGCCGTGAGAGCACGGCGGAAGAGGAGGACTATTTGAATTCCAAGGAAGCGTTTTTAGGGTGATGACATGGACTGAATGTATAGCGAAATTGTAGCGTTACAATATCGGTGATCTAAATGTGGTTTTGCGTGAAAATTTCCAAATCGTAGGGCCGGACACTGGGGCATTGCATATTCTTTTATAAAGAATTACTTGATGGTTACCGCGGTTCCACATACGCTCACCATTAACATGCCTCCCTGCGATCCAACGGTTTCATAGTCGATATCAATGCCCACAATAGCGTTTGCGCCCAATTCCTTTGCTTGCTGACTCATTTCTTCAAATGCAATTTTGCGTGCTTTTTGCAACTCCTCTTCATAGGCGGCAGATCTACCTCCAACAATATCTCGAATGCTTGCAAAAATATCTTTAAATATATTCGCGCCAAGAATTGCCTCTCCGGTAACAATCCCGTGGTAACTGGCTATCTCTTTTCCTTGTATAGTGGGAGTTGTTGAATGAATCATTTTTACTCTCCTAAATAGGTGTTGCCCACAACTTGATATTTCTAAAACATCTCCCTACCGTTCCACACCCCGCTTTGTCGCCGGTCTTGTCCTGATCGGCGCGGCGATTTTTGCAATTCAAAGCGGATCATCTCGCGCCTATCATTGTTTTTTCGGCGCTGTTCTTTTCTTCTATTCGGCCCAGTATATGTCATCATAATTTAAAAGTAATCCCGTCCGTATAAGTGCTAGGAAGTCAAAATGCCGGGGCATAGTCTGCATTTAATTCAATTTTAGCAACCGCATGATATTCAAGATTTACCTGACACGCTGTTAAATATTACCCAATTAGAAGTGAAATATGTCTGTCGAACACTCTCCGGAACCTCTCTACAATACATTAGTATGAAATTACCAGATTGTGCAATATTGAAATTCGACCTTAAAACCGAACGGCTTGATTATCAAACTCGATATCAAGGGCAAGATATTACATTCTTGCAAATAAAAACTTGGACGATAAAAGCCGAAAGTTTTGATGATGAAACCAACTCGGCCATGTTGCGAAGGTGGTTCGACTAAGCAAAGGAACCTCTGAACAAGTCCTGGTTGAGCAGACAGGGAGCTGAATGCCGATCATGGACTTATCGGAGGTTCCCTAAATTAAGCAGGCCAGTCTGCGGTCTTTAATGGTCAAGTAGGTTGTTATTTATATTCCTACAATGCTGCAAATTGCATTTCCAGCTTAGTCTCACCTTCCTTTCTATTTGGCTTATTTATATCCGCCTACCCGAAGTAAGCATAAATTTCAGTATTACGCTTGTAAATCAGAAACTATAAATCAGCCCGTTGTGAACGGAAGATTTCAATGGGCGCAGTGGGACACGGGCGCAATAACACAGTGACTACAGGGCTTTTTTTCAGTAAAATTTTCCGTGCTCGGAAAATTGTTTTCCGGAATTTAGTTGTTGTACAGCGGAGTAATAATATGAAATTTGTGCCCCTAATTCCGTGGTTGCTAGCCATTTTCATTTCAGGCTGCGCCCAGACACCGGAAAGCTACGACGTTTTATACGGCCTTTCTTTATCAAAACAGCACTTCTTGGGAAAATTACTAATATTGCCGGCCGATATCAGGATTCAAGAAAGGTTTCCAGGAGATTTGTACGAGGACATACCATTATGGGCGAATAAAGCTAATCACGCTGTTGTCAATGAGTTAGCAACAATGCTCAACACGGAAGTCGGCATAGGAACTATCCAATATCAAGCAACTGAAAATAAAGTTGCAGTAGAACGGCATATCCCTTTAATTAAGAGTGTGGCTCGCGCGGTCAGGGTGCATTCAAGAGGGTTTGACCTTTGGTCGCATAAAATGGAACAATTTGATTACACCGTTGGCCCAGGACTCAATGCGCTAAAACACAAGAACATCGATGCCGCTTTATTTGTTGCAGGATATCAGTCTGTTGAAGCGTTCCGGTACGATGACACAAAACCAAGCATTTATACTTATCGCAAACAAGATCTTAGTTTTGGCGATCTGTATTTGACCTTAATCCTTATTGATTCAAATTCCGGCGATCTGTTGTGGACATGCTTTGGCTCATACTCGAATATTGATTTGCGGAACAATGCCGAAGTTCAAGCAGCGCTTTCGAATGCCTTGGTAAAATTCCCAATAAAAATATTCGAGCTATAAACAACATAGAAAACATATTTAATCCAATGAGAATCCGGGCAATATATTGTTGCTTTTTGTTGTTAGTCCTTCCTGGTCAAGGCGGCGCCGCATTCGCTTCTGAAACATTATTCGATGATGAAATATCTCGGGTTTTATATCGTGCGAATGAAACGGATGACGAAATCGCCAACGCTGATCGGATATATAACGATAATAAAGTCACACTATATCTCAAAGCCATCATGGATAAACTATATCCTGAGTATACCGAGGTATTTCGTATCCGAATTTATTTATCCACAGAAATAAATGCATTTGTGCTACCCAACGGTAGTGTGTATGTCAACCTTGGTTTGTTGGCGACAGCGGGAAGTGAGGCGCAAATC
>JASFLF010000549.1:0-3585 GCA_050118235.1 Gammaproteobacteria bacterium
GAAGTGGTGACCTCCAGCCAATTCCTGATTGACTCTGAAAGTAGCTTGAAAGCGGCTCTGGCGCGCATGGCGGGTGGGTGATTTTCCCGAAACCTCTCACTTAAAAAAAGCAGGAACAATTAGTAACGCGTCGTTCGCATGTAGTTGCTGTATTCAGAAATAATAACAACATCATGATTGCACATATTATTCGTTGGTCTATTGAAAACCGTTCCTTGGTTTTAATCTTTACCGTGTTGCTATCCGCATGGGGATTATTAGCGGTTAAAAACACCCCTCTGGACGCTATACCCGATCTATCGGATCTGCAAGTCATTATTAAAACCACTTACCCGGGCCAAGCGCCCGAAGTGGTGGAAGATCAAGTCACTTATCCCATTACCAGCGCCATGTTATCGGTGCCCAAGACCACGGCTGTTAGAGGGTATTCCTTCTTCGGTGATTCCTATGTATATGTGATTTTCGAGGAAGGTACCGATATTTATTGGGCTAGGTCTCGAGTGTTGGAATATCTCAATCAAGTTGCCAGCGCCTTGCCGGCATCGGTGCGCGCCAACCTGGGCCCGGATGCCACCGGTGTGGGTTGGGTATATCAATATGTGCTGGTCGATCGCACTGGCGAGCACGATATTTCCCAGTTGCGCAGCTTGCAGGACTGGTTTTTAAAATTTGAACTGCAAACGGTACCCGGCGTATCCGAAGTGGCGACGGTGGGCGGCATGGTAAAGCAATATCAAGTGGTGGTGGATCCGGATCGCTTGCGAGCCTTTTCCATTCCGTTGGCCAAAGTGCGTTCCGCCGTGCAAAGAGCCAATCAGGAAGTGGGCGGATCGGTGATTGAGGCGGCCGAAGCCGAATACATGATCCGGGCCAGGGGTTACATTAAAAACCTGGATGATTTGCGCAATATCCCGATTTCCAAAACCGATAAAGGCACTCCGGTGTTGCTGGGGGAGGTGGCCGATATACAGCTAGGCCCTCAAATGAGGCGCGGGATAGCCGACTTTAACGGTGAGGGCGAAGTGGTTGGCGGCATTGTGGTGATGCGCTGGGGAGAAAACGCGCTGAATACCATCGATGCGGTCAAGCAAAAGATCGAAGAGTTAAAGCGCGGTTTGCCCGAGGGCGTCGAACTCATTGAGGTTTATGACCGCTCCGAGCTAATCAAAAGCTCGGTGCTGAACTTGCGCGATAAGCTGGTGGAAGAGTTTATTGTCGTGGCTATCGTGTGCTTGATCTTCCTATTTCACCTGCGCTCGGCGCTGGTGGCCATTGTTATTTTGCCATTGGGCATATTGACCTCGTTCATTATCATGCAGTGGCAAGGCATCAATGCCAATATCATGTCCTTGGGCGGAATCGCTATTGCCGTGGGTGCAATGGTGGATGCGGCCATCGTAATGGTGGAAAACGCCCACAAACATTTAGAGCGGCAAAAAACCTTAAAAGAGGAAATCAGCAATTGGGAAATCATGCGCCGGGCCTCGGCCGAAGTGGGTCCGGCCTTGTTCTTCTCGTTGTTGATCATCACTTTGAGTTTTCTGCCGGTGTTTACCCTGGAGGCGCAAGAAGGCAAGTTGTTCTCGCCGCTGGCGTTTACTAAAACCTATGCCATGGCCGCGGCGGCGGGATTGTCTATCACCTTAATGCCGGTGCTAATGTATTATTTTATCCGCGGCCACATTGCCCCGGAACACAAAAATCCGCTGAATCGGGTGTTAATTGCCATGTACCGGCCTGTCATTAACCTGGTGTTACGCTATCCCATGGCGACAATAGCATTGTCTATTCTCACGGTTGCCAGTTTGTATTTTCCGCTTAAAGGCCTGGGATCGGAATTCATGCCGGAGTTGGATGAAGGCGACTTGATGTACATGCCTACCACGTTTACCGGGGTGTCCGTGGGCAAAGCCGGCGAACTGCTGCAAATCACCGATCGTTTGATCAAAACCATTCCGGAAGTGGATACCGTATTTGGTAAAGTCGGACGCGCTGAAACCGCAACCGATCCCGCGCCCCTGACCATGATTGAAACCACTATACAGTTAAAGCCGCGCAGTGAATGGCGCCCCGGCATGACCACCAAACGATTGATCGAGGAACTCGATCGCACCGTCAAGTTGCCGGGCTTGACCAATGCCTGGGTCATGCCCATCAAGACCCGTATTGACATGATTTCCACCGGTATCAAGACGCCTTTAGGGATTAAAATCACGGGCCAGGATTTGGCTGTTATCCAACGGGTGGGCGAGGAAATCGAAAAAACCGTGAAACAAATTCCCGGTACCCGCTCGGTGTTTTCCGAGCGGGTGGCGGGTGGGCGTTATATCGATGTGGATGTCAACCGCAAAGCGGCTGCCAGGTTCGGGTTAAATATCGCAGACGTCCATGAAATCGTCTCCAAGGCCGTGGGTGGTATCAACGTCACCGAAACAGTGGAAGGTCTCGAGCGTTATCCGGTAAACATCCGTTATCCACGCGACATTCGCGATTCCATAGAACGATTGAGAGAGCTACCCATCATTACCAATGAAAAATCCTATATTCCGCTGGGGGAAATCGCCAGGATCGAAGTGGTCGACGGGCCGGGCATGATAAAAAGCGAAAACGCCCGGCGCACCGGTTGGATTTATGTGGACATACAAGGCCGGGATTTGGGCAGTTATGTCAAAGAAGCCCAACAAGTGGTCGCGGACAACATAAAACTTCCCGCAGGCTACTCCGTCGGTTGGTCGGGCCAATATGAATACATGTTACGAGCCGAGGAGCGGTTACGATACGTAGTACCCCTGACCTTGGTGATAATATTGCTGTTGTTGTATTTGAATTTTAGAAACTTCGCCGAATCGCTCATGGTAATGTTTGCGGTGCCCTTGGCGTTGGTAGGCGCATTATGGTTTATATACGCCTTAGGTTATAACCTTTCAGTAGCGGTGGGGGTGGGGTTAATCGCGCTCTCCGGAGTGGCGGCGGAGTTCGGCGTGGTGATGCTGGTGTACCTGGATCAAGCCTATAAAGACAAAAAACCCAGGGATGTTAGCGAACTGCGTGAGGCCGTGATCGAGGGGGCGGTAATGCGGGTGCGCCCCAAAGCCATGACCGCCGCGGTAATATTGGCCGGTTTATTCCCCATTATGACGGGTACAGGCGCCGGTTCCGAAGTCATGCAACGCATCGCCGCGCCCATGTTGGGTGGTATGATAACAGCGCCTTTGGTTTCCATGGTGTTAATTCCGGTGTTGTACATCATGTGGCGCGGCTGGCAGATCAAACGCGGACGGTTTTATTTTACGTAAATTACCTTCGCCGTTAATATACACTTCAGACTATTTTTCAGACTATTTTTCAGACAAAGCACCGACATGGAAATTCGGCACGAAGAGCACTAAAAAACACTATAAATCCTTCGAGGTTAAACTACACTTCAATTAAAGCCCCGACATGGGAATTCACCACCAAGCGCACTGACCACGAAGGCACAAAGGGCACGAAGGATTTATCAGGCAGAGCCTCAATATGGAGATTCACTACGAAGCAAATGAAAACCACGAAGAAAAAACTCCAAAGCCGTCTTGGGGCGCGTCG
>JASFLF010000550.1:0-3585 GCA_050118235.1 Gammaproteobacteria bacterium
TCTTCGTGTCTTCGTGGTTATATTTTCCTAGCCAGTGTTTAGCGCCTGTGACAAAATATCCTGCGCTTGACTGACGATGGCCTCTAAATGCGCTTTGTCCTTTAAGCTTTCTGCATACAGTTTATAGACATTTTCTGTACCAGATGGTCGGGCCGCAAACCAGCCGCCTTCTGATACCACCTTCAGTCCACCGATTTCAGCATTATTGCCGGGTGCTCGAGTAAGTTTAGCAGTGATGGGGTCGCCGGCAAGTGTCGAGGCGGTGACGCTTTCCGGCAGCAAATTTTTGAAGGCTTTTTTCTGTTCGGGCGAGGCCGGCGCATCAATGCGCGTATAACACGGTGTGCCGAATTGTTCGGTAAGCATTTCATAGTGTTCGCCGGGATCTTTGCCGGTGACCGCCGTGATTTCCGCGGCAAGCAGCCCGAGAATGATACCGTCTTTGTCTGTGGTCCAGACGCTGCCGTCGCGGCGTAGGAAGCTTGCCCCGGCACTTTCTTCACCGCCAAAACATATTGAGCCATCGAATAGACCAGGGGAGAACCATTTAAACCCCACCGGCACTTCATAAACTTTACGTTTTAATGCCTTAACAACGTAATCGATTAATGCGCTGCTGACCAAGGTTTTACCCACTGCGGCCGTCTCAGGCCACTGTGGCCGGTGGGTGAGTAAATAATTGATGGCCACAGCAAGATAATGATTGGGATTCATCAACCCCTGAGAGGGTGTAACAATTCCGTGACGGTCTACATCGGCGTCGTTACCCCACGCGATGGCGAACTGGTCTTTGAGTTTTACCAAATTGGCCATGGCATAAGGGCTGGAGCAGTCCATGCGGATTTTGCCGTCGTGGTCCAGTGTCATGAAACCAAACGTCGGGTCTACCTTGGGATTGACTACAGTCAGATTAAGGCCGTATTGCTCGGCAATGCGGGGCCAATAGTCCACCGCGGCACCGCCCAGGGGATCTACGCCGATTTTCAGTTGTTTGCCTATGGCCGCCATATCGATGACAGATGCCAGGTCTTGAACGTAAGGACCGATGAGGTCTTGTTGATGAATGTTTGCCGCCTTGATGGCGTCAGCATAAGGTGTGCGCTTAACACCGGCATTGTCCTCGCGCAACAAAGCGTTGGCCCGCTGCTCAATCCATCCGGTGACATCGGTATCCGCCGGGCCGCCATGGGGCGGATTGTATTTGAAGCCACCGTCCGCCGGCGGATTGTGCGAAGGGGTGACCACAATGCCGTCGGCACGTTGGTCTTTATGGTCGCGGTTATACGTTAAAATGGCGTGAGAGATCCCTGGCGTTGGGGTATAGCCATCATCGGCCTGAATGATGGTTTCCACGCCGTTGGCGGCTAGCACTTCTATAGCGTCGCGCTGCGCGGGGTGTGACAACGCATGGGTGTCTTTGCCGAGAAACAATGGTCCGTGAATGCCTTGTGCCTGGCGGTAATCACAAATGGCCTGGGTGATCGCGAGTATATGGCTGGTGTTGAAATTACCTTGAAGCGCGCTGCCGCGATGACCGCTGGTGCCGAAACTGACCAGTTGGTTGGGGTCTTCTGTGTTTGGCTGTTGTTCGAAATACGCCCGTTCCAGTGCATCAACATCGATTAAAATATCTTTTGGTGCCGGCTGGCCAGCCAGTTTGTGAATTGCCATGTCGATCTCCTATTTTAAAATTTATAACCACGAAGGCACGAAGGATACGAAGTAAATGCTTGTGCTAATACTTGTACTAATACTTGTTCCTGCGGTTTTCCGACTAAACGGGTTAAAAGTAACCGTTACAAATGACTTTTTATCCTTAGCGTTCTTTGTGCATTTGTGGTTGAAAGTCACTCATAAAAAACTCATAGTCTGTTCGGCAATTTCCCATTCTTCGTCGGTGGGGATCACCAGTAATCTGATCGGCGAATCCGCTGCACTTATGTCCACAGTATCCGATCCGCGCTGTGCGTTTTTCTCCGAGTCCAAATGTACTCCTAAACCATTTAATCCCTCACACACTTTTTCGCGTATAAATGCGGCATTTTCGCCGATTCCCGCGGTGAATACTATAGCATCAACCCGTCCCAGGGCTGCGTAATAAGCGCCAAGGTATTTCTTGATGCGGTAACAATACATATCTATGGCCAACTGTGCCGCGGGATTACCGTTTTTCGCCTGGTGGTGGATTTCGCGCATGTCGTTAAAACCGCAAATGCCTTTCAAACCACTTTGTTTGTTGAGCAAAGTGTCCACATCCTCAAAGGACAAATGGGCGTGTTTGGCCAGGTAAAACGGAATCGCGGGATCGATATCGCCGCTGCGGGTACCCATGATCAAACCTTCCAGCGGCGTCAGCCCCATGGAGGTATCCACGCACCGGCCTTGTCGAATAGCCGCGGCACTGGCGCCGTTGCCTAAATGCAAGGTGATTAGGTTGACCGACTGCAGTGGACGGTTGAGATGGTGTGCGGCTTGTTTGGCTACGTAGTGGTGCGATGTGCCGTGAAAACCGTAGCGGCGCACGCCATGGTCATGGTATAGCTCCTCCGGCAACGCATAGCGATAAGCGTAATCCGGGATGCTTTGATGAAACGCTGTATCAAACACCGCTACGTGCGCTATTTCGGGCAATAGTTTCATTGCGATTTCGATCCCCGTGAGATTTGCGGGATTATGTAATGGCGCCAAAGGCGATACTTTCTTTATGCCTTGGAGCACGGTGTCATCGATCAACACTGGTTCCTTGAAAGCCTCACCGCCGTGTACTACCCGGTGGCTCACTGCCGCCAGTTCGTTAAGATCTTCCATCACCTTGGATTCGCGCATCGCCTGGCGGATTAAGTCGAAGGCTTGTTGATGGTCTTTCACCTTATATTCGTAGAGTTTATCGTTAAGCTCGCCGTTGTCCGTGCGCCATTTGTGTTTTAACCTGCTTTTGGTCTCGCCAATGCGTTCCAACACGCCGGAGGTTAATACCGTGTGGTTATCCATATTAAATAGCTCGTATTTAATGGATGAGCTGCCGCAGTTGATTACTAGTATTTTCATTAGAAAAGATTGTATTTAACCACGAAGGCACGAAGGACACGAAGGAAAAAACTTGGGCTTCCATTATGCTTTGTGCTCTTTGCGGTTTGGTGGTTGATTCTATTAAAGTACAAATCGTTTGATTCCATGTCTTGGATATTTGGCATTGAAGTTGATGAGTAGGCCCGTGTTGATTTGGGCTATTTTCATATAGGTTAAAATTTGTGCCTCATGAATCGGCTGTGGCGATTCGACACATTTCAATTCCTCGATCAAGCAGTTTTCCACCAATAAATCTATCCCATGGCCGCAATCCAATTGCAGGCCTTTGTATTACACCGGAAAATGCATTTGGGTAACACATTTTACACCGTTCTGCTTTAGTTCGTGAGCCAGGCATTGTTCATAAATGGATTCCAGGAGCCCAGGTCCTAGTGTAGTGTTTCATATAAACCGCACATTTAGACGAGATAGACTTGAGGTGGGTCTTACAGATTCTATCTGGCCCTACGGGAAGCCACTCAAAGCACGATTGCCGCGTTGCAGACCTTGGAAAGG
>JASFLF010000551.1:0-3584 GCA_050118235.1 Gammaproteobacteria bacterium
TTCAATGTTGTTAAAATGCGTTAAGAAGCTCAGCGATGCGATGGCGTTGACCAGCGCTTGCGGCGCCCAGCCCGTGAAGAAATTAATGACCACCGGAAAACCCGCCAAGATGAAAATAAAGCACGCCACTACCGCGATGACGAAGGCGATGACCTGGTTTTTCGTGATGGCGGAAATGGCCGAACCCACCGCGAGGTAGGCGCCAGCCATTAATAAACTGCCTACGTAGCTGGCAAAAATCACAGCATTGTCCGGGTTGCCCAGGTAGTTCACCGTGACCCACATCGGGAAGGTAAAGAACAAGGCGATGGCGGTAAAAATCCACGCTGCGAGGAATTTGCCGACCACGGCGCTGATCAACGGCGTGGGTAAGGTAAGTAGTAATTCCAAACTGCCGGATTTACGCTCTTCAGCCCACAAGCGCATGGACAGGGCGGGGATGAGGAACAAGTACAGCCAGGGATGGTAAATAAAAAACGGTCGTAAGTCCGCCTGGCCTCTTTCGAAAAAGCCGCCAATGTAGAAAGTGAACACACCGGTGAGCGCGAGGAATATGACCATGAATACATACGCCACGGGCGTTCCGAAATAGTTCCCCAGCTCGCGTTTGCAAATGGAAATCGCGGCATTCATGTGCGCACCTCCTTGGCGGTTTCGCCTTGGGTGATCATACGGAACACGTCATCCAAGCGAACCGGCTCAACATGCATTTCATCCACGGTCCAGTTTTCGTCTTTGGCCAAGTGTGCGACGTCTTTGACAATGGACTTACCGTCTTTGGGAATAACGTGATAGCGCACATCGTCGCCGTCTTTGTGGGTGATGACATTTTTCACCGTAGCCAGTTTTTCCAGTTTGCTGGTGGCGCTGCCGGCATCGGCCCCTTCCAGGGTCAATGACACCGCATTGCGTTCCGGCGCCATGGCTTCCAACTCGCCGGGGGAGCCGTCAAACAATATTTTGCCTTGGGAGATAATAATGGCTCGGGAACACACCGCATCCACTTCTTCCAATATGTGAGTGGAAATAACAATGGCTTTGTCCTTGGCCATTTCCTTCAATAAGGCGCGTACTTCGTGTTTTTGATTGGGATCTAAGCCGTCGGTGGGTTCGTCCAGGACGAGAATTTCAGGGTCGTGCAATATGGCTTGCGCCAAGCCTACGCGGCGTTTGAAACCCTTGGACAAGGTTTCAATGGGTTTGTGGAATACCGATTCCAAATGGGTTTTGGCGGCGGCTTCCTGTACGCGTTTGCGTTTTTCATCACCGGAAAATCCGCGGATTTCCGCAATGAATTCCAAAAATGACTTTGGCGTCATGTCGCCATACGCCGGAGCCCCTTCCGGTAAATATCCTATGGCGGCTTTGACCTTCAGCGGTTCTTCCGTCACATCATGACCGTTGACCGTTACTTTGCCACCGGAGGGCGTCAAAAAGCCGGTGATCATTTTCATGGCCGTGGATTTTCCGGCACCATTAGGGCCTAAAAATCCCAGTACTTCACCGCGGTTCAGTTTAAATGATATATCCGACACCGCGACGAAGGAGCCAAAGGTCTTACGTAGGTTTTGCACGTCAATCATTGCATCCATAGACACTTTCTGACCTCTCTACTCATTGTTTGTTAGTGTTTTGTAAAGCAGTGTCACCGGAATGAGTGCGGATTCCGTAGCCCATTAGTACGTTGCAGATAGTCAGGCAGGAATATGGGTAAAGCCCTGGCAAAGGCTAAGCACTTTACTCAGTATGGTGGTCACTGCGCATAATGTTGTTCTAATGTACGAAAGGCACGAATTCTATTATTCATTACGCCAATCAGCAAGCTGAGACTGAGAAATTTCTTTTTGGTTCAAAAAATCTTCTTTCGCGATGATGGCAATTGCAGGCGGTCTTACTGAGCCCTTACTGTACCAAAATATTCCGTGTGGTCGCTGATCGCCGCTAAGTACAAATAAAGAAACCGAATTTTGTACCGATATAGTAACAGTTTGCTGCGCATTTAGCGGGGGCATACACCCCGCCAGCGGCGATCGGCTTAAACTTCCCACTATTTTGGGTATTTGCAGGGTGAGGTCGCAGGAAACGGGGTGTTTCCCGCACCCCTTTGCGCCGCTGCCTATTCGGTGGGTGGTGATAAATATTAGGCCTGGTTGTGTCAAACCGGTACCAAATCGTGGTTGCGCTCTATGTTTTTACGTTCTTTTTACGTGGCGGTATTTCACTCTGTGTGACAGTGTTTGCCGTAAAAAACGGAATAGCGGTGTTTGTAGGTGGTTGAAAATAGGAGAAATTTAATTGGCGGCGATCGATTTTTGGCAATTACGAGGATGGGCGACGCTGATTCTGCTGGGCGTGTTGCTCGCCGGGCCGACGCGGGCTGAAATCCCTCAACACGAACCAGAGTTGACCCTTGGTGTGTTCCCGCATCTGCCTCCGCGTGAATTAGAAAAAGTCTATGCACCCATCGCGGCATTGTTGAGTGAAGCGTTGAGCAGGAAAGTGCAGTTTCGCTCCAGTTCCAGTTATCAAAAATTCATGAAAAAACTGGATCAGCAGGCGTTCGATATTGTGATGGTTCAGCCTTTCGATTATGTGCGTATCGCGGATAAATTCGGATATGTCCCGATTGCTACTCGCGATGAGGCGCTGAGTGCAATAGTGGTTGTTCCAATGGACAGTGCGTTGACGAATTTAGAAAGTTTAAAAGGGAAAAAAGTGGCGTTGCCACCCTCTGTAGCGGCCGTCAGCTTGTTGTTAAAAGCCGCCTTGAAAGAAAAAGGGATGCAAGCCGGCGACGTGCAAATCAGTCATTACCGTTCACACATTTCCTGTATGCAGCAAGTTGTAATAGGGGCAGTGGATGCCTGTGGTACGGCGGCTCCGGCGTTGCGCTTTTTTGCCGATAAAATGGACACAAAACTGAAGATTATCGCCGAGACCCGAAAAATTCCCCATACCTTGTTCGCGGCGCACCCAAAAATATCCGCCGGTGAAAGGGAGAAAATCCTGCAAACGCTGAAAGCCATGTCCGCTACTGAAAATGGCCGGCGGCTGTTACAGCGCGGTAAACTCAAACCGTTTATACCGGTTACCGACCAGGCTTACGACGTGGTGCGAAATTTTCAGGCGTTGGTGAACCAGTAAAACAAGGTCCAACGACCAGGACTAGAATGTTGAAATTTAATTAATAAGATTAAATGACAAGGCTTTCCCTTAAATATCGTATCGCTGGCATAATCTTTTTGTTGGAAGCGGTTATGATGGGCGCGGTGCTGAGCACGACTTTGAGTCAGGATCTGGAGGCCAATCGGAACCAGTCGAGAGCCAACGAGCAGGTTTTACTCACCTTGTTGGCGGACCTAAGCCGCACCGCATTGTTGACTACCGAATATGATGAGTTGCAACCTTATTTAGAGAAAGTCATCGAAGCTCCCCAGGTTAAAAAAATCCTGCTTATAGACAATAAAAATCGCATTGTAGTGAGTAGCGACTTCAGCGATGTGGGTAATTCGCGTCCCAACTTCGATAATACGCCGCAGACTTTTTGGCGTCGGCAACAAATCGTCAATTCAGCCGGTATCTTG
>JASFLF010000552.1:0-3579 GCA_050118235.1 Gammaproteobacteria bacterium
GTAGCACCGCGATTAACTTCAGCTTCGGCCCACACCTTACCTCCGTGGCGTGTAATCACGCGCTGTACGGTGGCCAATCCAATGCCGGTACCCTCGAATTCCTCACTCTTATGCATACGTTGAAACGGCTTAAACAGTTTATCTGCGTAGCGCATATCAAAACCAACGCCGTTATCACGCACGTAGTACACTTTTTCACCGTTTATCTTTGTTACGGCAAATTCTATCAACGCCTTGGGATTCTTGCTGCTGTACTTCCAAGCATTACCGAGCAGATTCTCCAACGCACTATGCACCAATCTCTCATCACCTGTGCACAACAAGTGCGGCATAATTTGCACCTTGGCCCGGCGATCCGGCTCGTTTTGTTGCAGGTTATCAACAATAGACTGAGCCATCGCACTTAAATCTATAATCTGTTCGGTATACTCCGAGCGGCTGATCCTGGAAAGCTCCAATATATCGTCAATAAGCTGTGCCATGTGTTTGCCGCTGGCGATGATTCTTTGAAAATAGCTTTGTTCTTGTTCGTTGAGTTTCAATTCGGCGTCTTCCAGCAGTATCTGACTAAACCCTGTAATTGAACGCAGTGGCGCGCGCAAATCGTGCGCTATGGAATAACTAAAAGCTTCCAGTTCCTTATTGCTCATTTCCAGCGCAGCTGTTCTTTCCGCCACCAAATCTTCCAAATGTTGCCGATAACTCTGAACTTCTCTTTCCGTTTGTTTGCGCTTGGTCACATCTTCGGCATGAACCATGACGATATCTGGTGGAACATAGACATAGGTAACAATAAATTCTCCTAATGTTCCTATTGTTCTTAAATAAAACAATCCTTCATACTTTACCTTGGATTTTGTCTCAAAACATTTATTGAAGTCATTTAATACTTCCGGTTTGTCGCCATACATTTCGCGAGCGGTTTTACCTAAATATTGCACAATACCACCATTCGTCGCTTTTTCGCCGGCATCGTTATAATCGGTAAGGACAAAATTCTCACCGATCTTTTGCCAAGTATAGGTGGCAATAGGCAGGTTTTTATATTGAGCCCTGAATCTTTGCTCACTTTCCCGAAGTGTTAATTCTATTTGTTTTCGTTGGGTTATATCTTCAAGGGTCAACAAAATTTCATTGTTTACCCCCTCCCTTTTGAGGATTGGGCGAGCGTTTATTAAGAAAGTTTTGTTGCCAATAAGTGGCATTTTGCAAGTAACTTCTTTCGATTCAACAATAGCGTCCTGCTTTTGCACTTGTTCCAGCGCCTCCCGAAGCGGCACAATATCCAGCCGCTTGTCGCCCACTTCAAATATCGAAGGATGTTCCTCAGGCAACGGCGAGATTTGAAAAATTCGGTAGAACGCATTATTAGCCATAACCATATGCAGGTCTCGATTTAGAACCACTACAGACTCATGGACGGTATCGAAAAGGCTTTTAACATCAAGTTCCGGCATATTCATACGCACTTCAACTCTAACAGCCAAAAATTCGGTTAAATTGCAACCACACACTCGGACCAACCAGGGTAAATATTCACCTTGCCGCACAATCCTGTCAAGAAATAAGGCCCTCTAAGACTTTTATCGTCACGGATTGGCCACCCGATGAACGGGAGACTAGTCATATTGAATAGTCAATTTCCCTTAGGATCGGCGATAGGGATAGGACCACGACTCGAATTCACGAAATTTGTCGGATTACTCTCACGTGGATTACGGTAACAAAAGGCAACTTCCAATGTGTTTCAGACTGCCTGGATAAATAAAATTATCGTTTTACTGGTCAGTACATTGCTTGCGCCGAATGTGGAAAGGAGTTGATGAAAAAACAGTATATGACATTACAGTCTTTGTCGGTCACATGCCGACCTTACTGGATTGAGTGGAGTTAACTATATGTGTAGCGTTTCCACGGTCCAGCCAACGCCTCCGGGAACTGCCTCCGGATGGCGACGCTGCACAATACTCTCAAGCTCGCGTACACGTTTTTTTTGACGCATTGTTGATTGCGGGAGATCACCAAAATCGATGTCATTGCGCGCCAGCACATGTATATGTTCCCGGCCGATCTCATTGGTAATTAAATCATTGACAACCTGTCGGGTTAGTTTGACATCCGGAAACAAAAAATACAGTCGTCTCGTCATCTTAATGCCCTATTAGATTTTGTCACACAGTCGCGTAGTCACATGTAAGCTATTGCCTCTTCTCCAGGGTATGGGAGACCCGCGATACGCCAAGCCGTAATTCCACGGTTACGGAAAAAGGTATCGATACAGTAATGATCCATATCATTAAATCGGCAAATCCGACTCAGCGGGGGAATTGCACCATGAACAAAATAGTAATAACGCAGTTCCAAGATTATCGACCACTGTTGCTCAGTAAGATTGTATATGTCATGTTGTCGCGCCAGTTGCTTGGCTATGGCCTCATTCCAACTTGCCGGATCCACTAAGAATCCTTCGTCATCATACTCAATCATGGTTTTCTTTGGCGTATCCATCCAAACCTCCAGCCATTAAATCGATAGTTACTATTGCATGGGCCAATTGATACCGGGGCGTATAACCCCATATACTCCATCAATATGCGCAGTTAAATAAGACCGCACTTTATATTGTTTTTTTTGAATGGAACTTTGCGTGTAACCGCTGCCCCCTTCCATCGGGGAGAAAATTAATCGTCTTGAAGTGATTGCGTTGTCGCTAAGAGCAGAAATATCTTCTTCAATAGGCAAAATATATTTACATAAGACACCTATAATAAATGTTTAGAACACTTAACTGATATAGTCAAGTATATAATTCGTCAGCTGATTTGTTAATTTAAACATCTATAAAACATTTTTATAAACGTTTTGCAACAAACAATCGAGTGATAATGATGTGTACTTTGGTAATATACTGTCGGCAAGAAAGTCAATGGCCGATTATTATCGGCAGCAATCGTGATGAAATGGCCGACAGACCTTGGCTGCCCCCGGATCGCCATTGGCCGGACCGCCCGGATGTCATCGCGGGATTGGATCAACAGGCTTGGGGTAGTTGGCTTGGCATGAATGATTACGGTGTTGTCGCTGCCGTCAATAATCGCAACGGATCGTTGGGGGCGCAAATAGACAAGCGCAGTCGGGGCGAGTTGGTGCTGGAGTCGTTGGATCACAGTGCAGCCGCTGACGCCGTCGACGCATTGATCCAGTTAAATCCCGCGGCTTACCGCCCATTCAATTTGTTGATTGCCGATGCTCACGATGCTTTTTGGATAAGACATATTGATCCAATGGAAACTAATAGCATCGAAGCAGTCCGAGTCCCACAAGGCGTGTCCATGCTGACCGCGTTCGACTTGAACGATAAACGCTGTGGTCGCACACAGACTTATTTACCCCTTTTTAAAGACGCCCAAAGGCCACAGCCCGACAAAGACGACTGGGGAGAGTGGGAAACACTGTTCTTAAGCCGAAATTCCGCGTCAAACACGGATGCCAGCGGATCCATGCGTATCATCACCGAAACCGGATTCAACACTATCTCCAGTTCCCTGATAGCGTTACCCGCTACAAGTTCGGGAGCAA
>JASFLF010000553.1:0-3572 GCA_050118235.1 Gammaproteobacteria bacterium
TTTTATTATGGCATAGTAACCCACTAAGATGCACTGCTCATCAAGCCTCCGGCACAGATCCGGACTTGCGCTGCTAACGCATCCGGCTCCTACTTCGAGTCAAACATGAGATTTGGGTCAGGCTTGTATTGTTGTATTAATGCAAATAAGCAATACTACCACTACCATAATGCAATAATACAAGCCTGCCCCCCTTTTTATCCCTATACATTGGTTTATGAATGATACAATGTACCCCTTTTCATTACTCTTATTTGTAATGCCTGGGTTGGCCCGCGGTATCAATACCTTTAAAACCTGCCTGCAAGGCATTAATAACAAGATCGCGAGTGTGTTCTTTTTTCCATGCCGTTCCGTAAATAATGGCGGGCATCTTTACACCACTATGACTAGCGACCCAGTTCTCATTCAACATTTCATTTTCCCAGGTAAGTTTTGTTACGGGATCCCACGGTCCCCCGTGGGAACCCATACTATACTTGTCATTGCACCACATACAAATCCAAACGTACTTTAACGAATATATATCTACATACGCATTCCCACGCAGGAGCGTGGGAACGAGAAAGCATTATTAAGAAAAAGCACTTGCGAGTTAGCAGGCTTTTTGTGCCCACACAGTGATTTGTTCCCTGAAATCAATGCAACTAACTATAGTTGACAAATTCTGCACTTATGATACTTGCCCCCTTCTTAAAAGATCAGGTAAACAAACATCTAACAAACTGAAATTATGCAAGGTTTGGCTGACAGAACTGCCGGACGGGGCTGCGACTGATTTCTTTTAGGTGAAATTCCGGTACAATTGGCGTTTGTACCGTCAAAACGACCTTGGATGATAATCCATGCTGGTCTGAAAATGTGGGCTATGTTCAAGATTTGAGTTAATCAGAGGTTTCTTAAATAGTGCTGTAAATATTGCATCTATAAATACAAGAATCCGAGTTGTTTGCTATATAGAGATTTAACGATGAATAATAAGTACGTCATTGTTCTGGGGAAAATTAGCTTTTTAGTCGCAGTGATGGGACTACTCGTCGCCCACGGCTCGTCAACGGGACAATCTGGCAGCGGCAGGGGACAGCCCTGTTTTCCCTACAATAGTACAGATCCCGCCGTTATATGTATTGACGGAACCGATACGCAACAGGATATAAGTAATCTAAGCTCGCGCTCATCGGTAGTAGACGTCAATATTATGCAGACGCAACTAGAAAACCTAAATTTTCTTAAGGATCTTCAATCCATAACCCGCAAAATCCGTATTATTGGAAATCCAAATTTAGCCAAAATCTCGACTGCCGGGGATTTCTTGCTTACGGAACTGCCTAATTTGATGATCAAGGATAACGTGAGCCTGACGGATTTGGAGGGTTTCGGCAATGTGGTCCAAGTCGGCAATGTAGAAATTTACGGTAATACAGCATTAACAACCTTAGCGCATTTCAGTGTGGGTACCACGTCACAAGAGATTAATATTGGGGGCAATTCCGCGTTGCAGGACCTCTACGCCCTGAATCAGTTGACTTCCCTTTCCGGTTCACTTTCAATCGGAGGTAACAATTTAAACAATCTTAACGATTTGGCTGCCTTGAACAGTGTAGGTGGGCTTTATATTACCGAAGGCAATATTGCAAACTTGGCGGGGCTGGATAACCTGAGCAGTGTAGACGGTTATTTGGTGGTATCCTATTGCGCAAATTTGGTCGATTTGCAAGGCCTTTCCAGCTTATCCCAATTTAGTACGCTAAAAATACAGTATAACGATCAATTAACTTCACTGAGTGGATTGGCTGTACCGCCATCTTTGGATGAAGTAAGCATTACCTATAATGCCATGCTGAACGATATCAGCAGTTTGTCAACATTGACTGCGGTTAGCGGAATATTGTATTTCGACAACAATTCGGCTTTAGTTTCCTTAGCGGCATTAAGCAATGTTCAATCGGTTGGAAAGCTGGCAATCACAAACAATGCCCAGCTCGGTCAATTAGGATTAGCCGCATTGGGGCTTATCGATAGCGCCGATAGCGGATTTTACATAATGGATAATGTGGCCTTGTGCGAACAAGATGCTCAAGATTTACTCGATCAAGTACTAGCGGCTGGCGGAGTGGGCACTTCAAGCTATACCACGGACAACATCAAAATAAGTGGCAATTTACAGGTATGCACGCCCTAATACTATGGATTTGGACTTAAACGATTTATGTTGGTTATTAGCGGCAGGTCAGCTCTATCCGAAAAGAAGTCTCAAAAGGGGCAGCCATTAGCCGTCTCCTGCAAGAGGGCGAACGAAAATAATTCATTGCCATTGGCAACAAATATAAGCTAGTTGCCGCGCAGTTCATAAAAACAAGAGTTGCGTCCCATATTTTCATGCTCAGAGTGCCGGGTATTGATCCTATTTTGGCGTTGCCTATAATGTTGGAAACGGGGGACATCAATCGTTTCTCTTGCGTAGGCAGCTATGCTTCCTATTGCCGCTGCGTGGATAGCAGAAGAATGAGCAACTATAAAAAGAAAGGCCAAGGTAATGCCAAGAACGGTAATAAATACCTGGCTTCGGCCTACGTAGATGTGGCGAACTTCGCGATTCGATTGTGCCCTCCGGCCAAACGCTTTTACCAACGCAAATTAGCACAGCGAAATCGCGTGGCTGCAACAAAAACCACTGCGCATTGTAGCCCGTGCTTGTTATTACATCATCAAGAATCAAGTACCGTTTGATGAGACGATGCTATTTAAATAGAAGATTGGCAGGAGATGGTAATCCAGTTGCGGGGTTGGTAGAACCAATGGTCTGATTGGGAACTGTCTCCTTCCATCAACGTTTTGCTGATGCGCCTAAGCTCTGAGCCTATAAGGGGTTGGAAACTTTCTCGCGGAAAGTAAGCCATGTATTCTGTTATCAAAACCATTGGACAGAGCTTGGAACCGAGGATTTTTTGGGGCTCAAAAAGCCAGGGGTGACGCAATGTTGTAATGCTTTCACCTTGATCCTGATGGGTTATCTACAGGGATGTAGTGTACCGTTTTTGCAGGAGCAAAAAACGGCGACTGGTGCGGATCAGATCCGACACCGCGTGATTAAGAAAACGGGCGCGCATAGCAATAGTTGATGTCTTTGAAAGGCATCAAAATGATGCCTATAGAAACTATTTGCCTATTGACTAGCGCTGGCTAATGGGCGACCCCAAGAATTTTTTCGTTTTTATGTATGATACAACGAACCCCTTAATTACCTGGGTATATTTTTTAGCGTACAATCTCATACGCTTACTCATGGCTCAGTCGGCATTGCTTGCCGACATATTGCCAAGGCAACTCAGTTTCAAACATACCGTGCAGTTGTGGTTAGCATGGAGTCAGAACACTCAAGCTACTGGCGCTCAAGCAGATGAAGGGATATTATTTTTCTTGATAGCGCAGAAAACAGTAGGAAACCGCCCGGGTCGTGTAGAGCCAAGAGCCGTAAAACAAAGGCCTAAACCTTATCCGCTATTGATGGAACAGCGGGAAAAAGCCAGGGAAAAGATACGAAAACATGGGCATCCTAAAAAGCTTAGAGC
>JASFLF010000554.1:0-3569 GCA_050118235.1 Gammaproteobacteria bacterium
CCGTTGTCTGCGATTGCGGGATTCTAGCGGGACAAGTCGTGAGTTAGGTTAACTTATTGTTTGGCTTTGTCTAATTGGTTGTCGGCGTATTGATTGTTGATAATGGCTACCGTATAAAAAGCGGCCAAGGCTCCCGCCCCAATGGAAACAAGATCCAGTACATCAAATGTACTCGCCAAAAAATACTGTGCCGTATTTTCAAGAAAAGGAATGCCTTCAAACCAGGCCGGTACACCGGCGGCAATAACCCTGGCGATTGTATCCACTTGGGCAATCTCAAAAAGACTATCCATCGAAAACCAAAAGACGCAGACACTAACCAGATAACGGCGATATTGCTGCAACGGTACCACAATCGCCATAGTCAGTAGTATAAACGCATACACATGGACAAACGTGGGTAGATAGTTGCCTAAAGTGCCAACAAACGAATTCCCTTTGACGGTGTTTGCCAGCCATTGGGGAATGAAATAGATTTGTTCAGGCCGGCGATCCAGCAAATACACCAATACGCCGATCGTTAGAGCGGCAAAAGCCAGAAATATCTGTGTTACTGCCGGATGCGGAGTATGTTTCACGTTCAATGATCTTTTTATTTGACGGTGTTATGCGACTGAAGTCCTTGAACCTGTTGCGGGCTTTCGAAATATAACACAGCATGAATCGCTATGCCGTTCACCCAATGACTATTAAGTGTCCCAACCCTGGATGAATGCTTAAATGGGCTGGATCGACAAAAGACCCGAATTTACTCACCTGGTAAATTTGTCGCACCATTTAGGTGCGTTTGTTGGAAACACAACACCATTTGGTTTTCTTAACCGGTTGAAAATACAAAAGAAATAATTTGGCACGCTGGCTGCAATATTTAGGTTGTAATATGAAAGATGCATTGTTAAAACATATACTGCGTGAAACTATTTTGGCAGTTAACGCGTTTATACTTTATATAGCAGTCAGGAGGTGTAACCATGAGTGAAAAAGTAGTACAAATCAACGTATCGGGGCCGGAATCAGTGGTGATTAGTAAAGAAGAACGCTATGAGCTGATCGCGCAAGTGGCCAGAGCATTGCAAGAACGCCGGCAAGAACGGCTGGATGAATATAATATGGAATGGGAAGCCGAAGACTCGGTATTCGATTTCTCTCGTGCAACCATGGATTTAAATTAAACCTGAAAGCCACAAGGAGAATACTTACATAGTATGAACAGTGAAAAATAATGCGCTACGTGTTGTATTGTGCTTGTACATGATCCGATACGTAGCGTTTTATCCATGTTAAGTTGCGAAATTATTGTGCCGAGTAAGGATTTTCCGCTAACAAATACGCCAAAAATTCCGCTTTATTCGCTTTCCTGTAAATCCATTCCCGAATTTCTTTCAGTTTTTGGTAGTCGTTTGCGCCAAATTCCTTAATATACATCGCTTCTAAAGTATCTTTGCTTTTGCCTTGGCGTATTTTTCTCTGCCAGGGTTCGGTAAAAATGGCGTTTAAGTGACGGGCTAATCCCGCTTTTTTTAACAACTCCCACTCGCCTTTGTCCATCCAAATTCCGTTGATGTCCGGGCTTAAGTCGAGCATGTAATCCTGGTCTTTGGAGATGCGGTATTTCAGCATGAGTTTGCCGGTTTTAGGGCAAGCCATAACACCTTTGGTTTCGTTAATCACTATTTCAGTGTCGGGTGTTTCGTTGGCAACATCCTCGTTTTTTTCCAGCCAGCGAAGATAATCGCGCAGATAGATCCAGTTGCCACCGCAATGATTGCAGGTGTAGCAGGGAAACAAGTCATCTAAATACGCTGACTTTAATACGCCTTGGCGGCAACTGGTGCATTTCATATTGAACTCCTTCTTTTGACTCTTGACCCTAATGTTGTGTCAATGAAAAGTTTAACGGCAATGAATTTCTTTTCCGATCCACAATTCCTTTTTGTTTAAGCGGTTATCAACGACGTCATCGAGACGCAGCAATAACGCTATATGGTGCTCTGCAGGGGTTGCGCCTTGTTCAATCATATCCACTTTCATAATTTCCAGGCCGGCATCCTCCGCCAAGGCTGGATGAGATACATGCATGCCGGCAATCACCAAGCCCTCTCTTATAGCACCTGAAAGAACAAAGCGGTTGGTGGTGTTTAATGTCACAGTATCCACAACAAGAAATGTGTTCATTCGATTTTACAAGTGATCATAGTCAATAACCGTGACCGGCATGATTGCAATAGTATTAAAACTTGGTATTGTTAATTGTATGCGTTACTTTTCAAGTGTAGCGCGCCATTTAAACAAATCAGACCTGAGAAATACGGAACTTAAATCGGATAACGATAGTATGGCAATTTTTACCAAACGCTACCACGCACCGGGAACCTCGCCCGGCACTTTGGTGGAGCGGGCACCGGAGGCGGCCAAGCCGCTGACAATACGAGTCATCGACTACTCTAATACTGAATTTACAGAAACGGAAGCAAAAACCGTCGATGAGCTTGCGGCCTATCTGAAGAAAGCCACCACTACGTGGATACATTTCGATGGCTATTGTCCGCCCGATATATTGCAGAAAATTGGGGTGTTGTTCGGATTGCATTCGTTGGCGCTGGAAGACGTTATGAATACGGGCCAGCGGCCAAAAATAGAGTCTTATGATAACAAGTTATTTGTCATATTGGCGCATCCCATACTCGATGATGATGGGGTTCATTCAGAACAGTTAAGTTTTTTTCTTGGCGACACCTTTGTGCTAAGTTTTTATAACGGCATAAACGATCCGTTTTTAAATGTGCGCAAGCGCTTGCGAGACCGTATCGGGAAAATCCGGGAACGCCAAGCCGATTATTTGTTGTATACCCTGGTGGATACCGTCGTGGATGAGTCCTTCCCCTTGCTGGAGTCATATGGAGAGTTTATCGAAGCCCTGGACGATGAATTGCTCGGTAATCCCACCAAATCAACACCGCATAAAATTCATGGAGCCAAGCGGGAGTTATTGTTAATCAGGCGTATATTGTGGCCGCAACGGGAAATTATTAACGCATTGATCCGAGATGAAGAAGGTTTGCTGGAGGATAATACCAAAATTCATTTTCGTGACTGTTACGACCATACCATACAAGCCATGGAAATCGTAGAAATCTATCGGGAAGTCACCAGCAATATTCAGGAAGTCTATTTATCCACATTAAGTCACCGCATTAACGAGATCATGCGCGTATTGACTATCATCGCGACCATTTTTATTCCGCTAACGTTTATTGTGGGTGTCTATGGCATGAACTTTGGCAGTAAATCCAATAGTCCCTGGGCCATGCCCGAGTTGAACTGGTATTACGGCTATCCCTTACTGTGGTTGGTCATGTTGATTGTGGCGGGTGCTATGGTGTATTACTTCAAGCGAAAGCATTGGTGGTAGTCGTGTCAGCATTATATTCGCAATGACATAAAAAACCGGCGTTAGTGCCAATGGCGTGTAATGGTTAAGATATTGATATACTTAAGGAGCCTCTGAATAACTCGCGTTAAGCGAGAAAGCGGCCAAGTTAAATCTGATGTTGTATACTTGATAACGT
>JASFLF010000555.1:0-3558 GCA_050118235.1 Gammaproteobacteria bacterium
AACCGTCGAGAAATTTGCGCAAAAACGGTCCGTTGCGCATGCTATAGCTGCCGTTGAAATTGGAATACAGTGATTTAACTTCGGCGTGAATACACAATGTAGCGTTTGCGCCAATGTTCTCCAACTGCACGGAATTGTTTTCCACCCATGAGCGCTGGATGTTATTGGAAGACAAAATTTCAATATTACGTGTGCGCCGCGGATAATATAAAACTTGCGCTTTCGCCACTGGGTCCAAACGTTCATGACATTGAACCATATCGACCCATCCGTCTTTGAGACTTTGCGCAGAGATGGTGAAGCGATTTTGCAGTACCGGCGGCAGCTTATCGGGCAGCTCACTCAGAAACTCCAATTCGCCTTCGTTTACCGCCAGAGCTTGCGCTTCATAATCGGATTCAACCAACGCGTCCCATTCATCGTTGGCTTTCATGCCTGCTATAGGGATTAAAATCAACACCAATACTACAAAACTGACTGTGCCCCGGAGCGTCTTTCGCATAAACTTCCATTGAACCAATTGACTTATACCTCTCATAAAAAGCCTCGCTTTTCAGGCACGTTATGGAATTGGTGAAGCGTCTTTATTCGGTCACGCAGGTTTGACTGTAACGATCCTCGCTGAAATATTCAACAATACCATTCATGGTTTTCAGACTCATCGTCGAACTCATGCTTTAATTGTTTTTAATTATTATAATAATCAAATAGATATGCGAATTATCGGAAGCAAGACTCGAGTATGGTTAAGTTTCCCAGCCGTAGAATTTGATGCTAATGCAATCGACCAAGTGGCACCACCGATGGACCGCCGGCTAATTCATCGTCGCTGACATCGCGTATTGCAACCACATCTACTTTGAATGTCATGGTTTTGCCTGCGAATGGATGGTTGCCGTCCACAGTCAATTTACCGTTTTCGATCTTTCTAACGACAAACTCAGTCGTGTCACCGTGTTCGTTCTGAAACATAGGCCTTGCGCCAACGTGGCGGTATTCGGGCGGTACGTTTTCGATGTCATCGGTAAAAGTCATACTGGGGTCGGCATGGCCAAATCCATCCTCCGGTGGCAATACCACTTCCACGGTATCACCCACGGTTTTTCCTTCTAACGCCTGTTCCACTTTGGCAAACATGTCGTTGTCGGTACCGTGGATATAGTCGATAGGGATATCGGATTGCTCCACTAATCCCCCTCGGTCGTCCAAGATACGATATGTAATGGAGACGACTTTGTTTTTCGTTACAATTTGATCTGACTTTTGATCTGACTTTTGATCTGACATAGTCTCGGCCTTTGGTGTGGTCTTAATATTGAATATTGGCTAGCAAATTGAACTAACGAACATCCTTGGCGCAACGAAAACCCACGTCGTCGCTTTGCAACTCCGGTTCGGAAAATTGCCGGGACGCTGTCCGGAAAAAATAGCTTATCGCATAATGACCGATTCCACCACCGCCGCCGCGAATCACCCGGTTGGTTTTTCCAAAATTGTCGTTCTGATGGTCGGAACCCGGATAAGCGTCATACCAATCCTCAACCCATTCCCACACATTGCCCGACATATCATACACGCCGTAAGGTGATCGGTTGTTAGGGTATGAGCCCACCGGCGCGATACCGTTTTCCCATTCATCATTGTCGCCTGTATTGGTGATGGCGGGATCCCATTCATTGCCCCAAGGGTATTCGTTAGCCGCGGCGCCTCGCGCCGCTTTTTCCCATTCAGCCTCCGTGGGCAGCCTCGCCTGGCGCCATTCACAATACGATTTGGCATCGAACCAACTGACATTTCCCACCGGAAATTGATCGAATGTTTTTTGATGTTCCAGCATGGCGTCAATGAGGGCCGGTTTATCCATCGTTCGCGTGTCCAGGTCCAATCGATAAAAATCCCTGCCTAACACACGTAACTTTTCCACATCCATGGACTGTAATTGCGCCTCACTCAGGGAATAACCATTGTTGACCCATTGAAACGGCATCATACGTTTAGTGTGCAAAATAAATTCTTTATATAAAGCGTTCGTGACTTCATAAGCATCTATATAAAATTCATCCAAATGCAATTTATGCTCGGGATGTTCATCCATATAAAGATCATTGGGAAATCCATATCGCTCCTTCATACCGCTGTCATCCACTTTGTTACTGCCGCGCACAAACTCGCCGGCGGGGATACGCACCATGGCGACTTCGGTAATCGGCATAGCGTTTTGTTTGCCCGTGCCTGTTGAAACCTTCTCCGGCGGATTGGAATTTTTACCGCACCCAGCGTTAAACAAGAAGTTAATCAAAATCAAAACTGCGAAAATAAAACCAGTATGTTGTTTCACGATAGTTCCTGCGTTAGTTCCTTAGCGCTAGTTCCTTAGCGCTAGTTCCTTAGCGCTAGTTCCTTAGCATTACTTTTAAATTCAATACTCAAGTTTTGGGGTTCAAATTTGCGGCACGGGATTAAGCGCGCGGCATGAATTTCATCACGAAGCACACGAAGGTCAGGAAGAGTATTTAGAACAAACATGTTTTTTTCCTTCGTGTTATTCGTGTGCTTCGTGGTGTATATATCTTACCTGACGAGGCCATGTGTTTTGGCATTGTCTTGTACATGAACTCGAATCAAGAAATCTAATGCGCGGCATCTTTAGCGCATCGAAATCCGAAACTGTCGTTTTTGGTACGCTTCGAGAAAAACGCCCGGTTGAACACCGGCGCTGAAATACCGCAATGGTAAAACGAACAATCGAACCACGAGCCGCCCTTCAACACCTTATAGCGCTCACCATAACTTTCCGACTCCACCGCATTGCCGGGATAGGGCTGGTACCAGGAAGCCGTCCACTCCCACACGTTGCCGGACATGTCATATACGCCATAAGGACTGACGCCCGCCTCGAACGCGCCAACCGGTGTAGTATCGCCGAACAAACCGATTTCCCGCCAACGAACCGGACTATTGGATTTGTTGTAATCAAATTCGTTGCCCCACGGGAACCAGCGACCATCCGTGCCGCGAGCGGCTTTTTCCCATTCCTGATCGGTGGGCAGACGTTTACCGGCCCATTCACAATAGGCCTTCGCATCCAGCCAGGAGACGAACGTCACCGGATGGTCGGCTTTTCCTTGGGGGAAAGTACGGTTTCTGAAATGCGTGGGTGAACGCCGCTTGGTTGCCTCGTTAAACTTCTTGTATTGTAAATTCGTGACTTCGTATTTATCGATATAAAACGCTTCCAGCATTACCGTGTGCTCCGGCCCTTCATCCGGCAAGCGACTGTTGGTGCCCATGACAAACTCACCCGCCGGAACCAATACCATGTCGTTGGGTGCGTCCCCTAGACGGCTGTTGGGATAATACAGCGGCAAACTCATACCCAGGTCGGGCCTATGTTTTTGCACAAATTGTCTTTGCATAGGCTGTCCTTGCGGGTTCTGCGGTTGAGAAGCGTGTGGTTGTTTGTAACTTTCCGGCACTTGTTTTAGCGCATCTTCCATATGTTGTTGATCGGTATGACACTCCTGGCATTTTTCCAGTTTTTCCTTGGAGACCAAATCT
>JASFLF010000556.1:0-3552 GCA_050118235.1 Gammaproteobacteria bacterium
TTGGAAAGGTAGCCGACATTCCCTGCGCTCTGCGCCTCGCACTCGCGCTTTGAGCGGCTTTCTAAATGCACGTTTTATATGAAACACTACACTAGTCATCGACCCGAACTACAAAGAACAAGGCGATGATATGGAGGAAATGTTTATCGAACACAAAGACTCCATTATCGACTGGTTGGCGGGCAAAGATTTGTGGGCGGATGCATTTGTGCATTGAATGGGTTAATGCATGCGGTACCCCCAACCCTGATATTTTTGTGCCATTGGAGTTCTTTTCCCTGCCTCAAAGAACCGGTAACATGCAATGCTGTTTACAAACCACTGTTGATGGAGGACAACCATGGCCAATCCCAGTTGGACAGTTTACCTCTCTGGTGAAATACACACCGATTGGAGGCAACGCATAATCAATGGGGCAAAAGACGCGGATTTGGCATTTAACTGGTTAATGCCGGTTACCATTCACGCCGATAGCGACGATTGCGGAGCCGTTATCCTGGGTGAAGAGGAACAACCGTTTTGGCGTGACCACAAAGGCGCCAAAATCAATGCCGTCCGCACCCGGACGTTTATCGAAAAGTCCGACGTTGTAGTAGTTCGGTTTGGCGATAAATACAAACAATGGAATGCGGCATTCGACGCGGGATATGCCGCAGCATTGGGCAAGCCCTTAATCACTTTACACGACCCGGATCTCACCCATGCCTTAAAAGAAGTAGACGGCGCCGCCTTGGCCACTGCCCGGACTCCCGAGCAAGTGCTGGCGATATTACGTTATGTGTGTGACGGCCATCTTAGTCGCTGAACGAGGAACATTAAAGCATAGCCGCTAACCAGTGTTAACGGCTATCTTTTCTGATGATTCATCCTGGAAGAATTAGAATGTGCCGACCAGCTCCAGGAATACCATCGAGCCGTCTCCTATCATGCGGAGTGGATTTTCCTTAGTGGCGCCTTGCGCGTTATCGTTTTGCATCGAGCGAATCTCGGCGTTCGCATACAAGTTATCCGCCACGCTGAACAAGGCTGCCAGAGTCAACGAAGTCGTGTTATCGTAATCGCCTTCGTACTTGACATAATCCAATCTGGCTGTACCACTTACCGTATCGGTAAACGCATAATTGGCCGTCGCTTGCATGCCCAAATCGTACATTTCGTCCGCCGTTAACAAACCGCCGCCCAGCATTAGCTGCTTCCATTTCCAGGTAATACTGGCGTCAAAGATAGTGCCCGCTCTTTCATCAACAAGGTTACCCGCGGCGTCAAATGTCCCTTCACCTGAATCAGCGTTGATCAAGCCGGCAACGATATCCATGGATTCCATTGGCTTGACTTCCGCGGCCAGTTGAAAAGAGATTTTTTCGGGCGAATTATTAATATCGTTTAACAGCCCGGCGACCAGCGTCACAATGCCCACATTGGCGGAAAACTCTAAACCCGCCAGGTTGTTGCCGTTTAACGCCGTTTGCTTGTCCCAGATATCCCACAACTGGCTGTGAGTGATTTGGTATAATTCCGGGGCATCTTCTCTTTCAAATCCAAGCCGGTTATTAAACTGACCCACCTTCAAATTCATATTCTGCTCGAAGGAGTAATTTACAAATGCTTGTTCAAATGCGGCGGAATCCTGTGTCGACAACCGTGAATTCGGATCCGGATTGTAACCAGTGGTTAAATCCATATCCATGCGCAAAGTCGTGCGCGGATTCAGGTCGGTCTCCAGATCCAACTCGCCGCTCACACCAAATTTCTTGTCGACATAACTTTTGCCATCATTCGGATCTTTAAACTCATCAATACCATCGGACAAGACATAAATCGTGTCGACAAAACCGCTGGCTTTAAGATTTTGCATGGCGGTTTTTGTGTCTGCACTGAAAGCCGTAGTAGGTATCGCCAATATCAATGGCGCAATCGTTGTTAGTTTTTTCATTGCTTACTCACCCTCTATTAGGTAGTTGTTAACGAATTTTGTTTGTGTAGGTTTTTTCGCTGTGTGTAACCACACTATTGTTATACGCATAGGAGGGTTGAAACGCGCAAGCCCCTAGCTATTTATCAAACAGCTCTTTCGGGCAGATTTGCATCGTATGCCAAACGTTGCATAAAAGCAATGCGCTTAGGGATTATCTGATGATGTTTCCATAAGTTGTGGTAATAAATAGACAAATTCGCAGAAATTATGTGGTAAAAATACTACAGGACTAATACACAAAATACCCAGTCCATAAACTAAAAATGCACTGGATGCGGGATAATACGCCATAATACAAAACACGAATAAAACACTAGCCGTAAAGGAGCTAAGAAATGACCAGCAGTAACGCCGTCGGCGCCGCGTGGCGAAATCAACTCACCCGATGGGTTGAGGGATCAAGAGCCGAAAAATTCATCATCGTTTTGATTATAGTAAATGCCATCACTCTGGGATTGGAAACTTCTACTACTGTAATGCGCAACGCCGGTGGGCTGATCAGCGTATTGGACAGTATCATCCTGACCATTTTCGTCATCGAAATCACGCTGCGGATTGTTGGCCGTGGAACCGAATTTTTCAAAGACCCGTGGAGTATATTCGATTTCACGGTGGTCGCCATTGCATTGATACCGGCGGGTTCCGACTACGCTGTATTGCGCGCATTGCGAGTGTTGCGGGTATTGCGCCTGCTATCCATGGTGCCACAAATGCGCCGCGTGGTATCGGCGTTGCTCGCCGCCATTCCCGGATTGTCTTCCATCATTTTAGTGTTGATTCTGGTATTTTATGTGTTCGCGGTAATGGCAACGAACTTGTTTGCTGCTGAACACCCCGAATGGTTCGGCACCATTGGCCGCTCAATGTATACGTTGTTCCAGATCATGACCCTGGAAAGCTGGTCCATGGGTATAGTCCGGCCGCTGATGCAAACCCATCCTTATGCATGGGTATTCTTTGTGCCGTTTATACTGGTGGCGACATTCACCATGTTGAATTTGTTTATCGCCATTATTGTCAACGCCATGCAAACGCAAACCGAACAGGAAACGGAGAAAACCGTAGCCGCCGTCGAACAAGCCACGCAACAAGTGGATGTTCACTTGCACCAGGACATAAAAAATATAGAAGCGGAGTTGCGGGCTTTGCGGCAAATTGTTGAACAACGTTTGAAGCCTTAATTTGCCAACATTTTACAAAAAAAGAAGTTAAGGAAAGTCAGGGCGCTTGCTGTTTGCAAACGCCCTGTTAATAATCCTCGCGCACCAAAACCAGGCAGCAACTCAACGCTAATAGCAATAAAGTCGCACATACCTCATTGATTGGCATAGTATTTTTACTTTCAGCTTATTGGCGCGGTCCCTGCATTAATGTTTTAGCCACCGCCTTGAGTGTTGCACGTGTTCTACACTTATTGTTATTGTGCGGCAGGCATTTTCTGCTGATGCTATGAAATGTTGTAGCCAGGAGGTTCCTATGCAGCATTTAATTGAAAAATGCGTTGATTTGCACGGTAGCATGTCTCGCGGAAACACCGCATTATTGACGGCACTCTGTGAATCCCCTTCCGAAGAATT
>JASFLF010000557.1:0-3548 GCA_050118235.1 Gammaproteobacteria bacterium
AATCCAGCCAGTCAACAGCGGATGCGGAACCGATTACCCTCAGCCGTCATGGCAATAATTTACTGACCAGCGTGCTGTTCAATAACCAGGCTTATGGCCGATTACTAGTGGACACCGGCGCGTCCTTAACGGTGATTACTCCCGAGTTATTGCAGGAATTATCATTGGATGGTCAGTCACCGTTGCGCAGAGCCTGGTTTAACACGGCTAACGGTGTGGTTGAAGCGCCAATATACGTGATTCAACGCATAAGTCTGGGTGGGCAAACCGTCGATCAATTGGAAGTGGCGGTGATGAATCTCAACAACGCGCATATCAATGGTTTGCTGGGCATGAATTTTTTACAGCACTTTCGCTTCTCCATTGATCAACACAACAATGTGTTGTATTTGTCGCCTCGGAGTTAGAAAAACCTATGGCAAAAATCTGTGTACTGGGTTGTGGCATGGTCGGTAGCGCAATCATTAAAGACTTGGCCGTGCAGCACGAAATTGTGGCCATGGACGTGAACGAGTCCGCATTACAGACGTTGTCCGGTGTCAACAACATAAGCTCGCAAACGCTGGATGTACGCGATGGCCAAGCGTTGCAAGACGCCATCGCACCGTGCGACCTGGTGATCAACGCCGTGCCGGGATTCTTGGGTTTTTCGTCCTTGCGACACATTATCACCGCCGGTAAAGACGTGGTGGACATCGCTTTTTATCCGGAAGACGCACTTAGTTTGGATGATCTCGCCAGAGCGCATAACGTCACTGCCATTGTGGATATGGGAGTGGCGCCGGGCATGAGTAATTTGATTTTGGGTTACTACGACACCCTGATGCGGGTTGAAGAATTTAAATGTTATGTGGGCGGGTTGCCCAAGGTTCGAACCTGGCCATTCTCATACAAAGCGCCGTTTTCGCCGCTGGATGTGATCGAAGAATATACCCGGCCGGCGCGGCTAGTGGAATACGGTCATATTGTGCAAAAACCAGCGTTGTCCGACCGGGAGTTTATGGAATTCGAGCGCGTGGGGACTCTGGAAGCATTTAATACCGACGGTTTGCGTTCCTTGTTAACCACCATGAGCCACATACCCAATATGGCGGAAAAAACCTTGCGCTATCCGGGGCATATTGAGCTGATTCAGGCGTTGATACACTGTGGTTTTTTTCAACAAACCGAAATAGACATCAATGGTAAAACCATAAGCCCCCGGGAACTCACCAGCCATTTACTGCAACAGCAATGGCGGCTGCATCCCGGGGAGCAAGAATTTACAGTGATGCACATCGCCATTAGCGGTATTGAAAACGCTCAACACCAAGTTGTTCGTTATGATTTATACGATGAATACGACGACGCCAGCCAAACCAGTTCCATGGCGCGTACCACCGGTTACGCATGCGCAGCGGCGGCAAATTTGCTGTTATCCGGCCAATACACTCACCAGGGCATTTCCCCACCGGAATATGTGGGAAAAAATCCCGCGTGTTTCGACTATATGATGAATTATTTACAACAACGCTCGATAACTTACCGAAAAACCGAAGGTACTCAATAACTTTGCGATTTAATGCTCAATCATGTTCTGCAACTTATCCATGTCTTGAATGGTTAAATGCTTGCGTTCCACCCGCACCACGCCCTCTTCTTGAAACCGGGTGAATAAGCGGCTGACGGTTTCCTCGGCCAACCCCAAATAGTTACCGATATCCCGGCGGGACATGGTGAGATTAAACTCCTTGGGCGAAAATCCTCGATTTTGCAGGCGCCTGGAAATGCTCAACAAAAAAGAGGCCAAGCGTTCTTCGCCGTGGCGTTTACCCAACAATAACAACATGGTGTGGTCGTTATAAAACTCGCGGCCGATCAGTCTGTCGATTTGCTCGCGTAAGCCTTTGACTTGATCGTAAAGTTTCTCCAGAGAATCGAAGGGCAACTCGCACACGTCGGACGTTTCCACCGCCACAGCCGCAGAGCTGAAACTGTCATGGCCGAACGCCTCAAAACCCAACAATTCACGGGGTAAATAAAATCCCAGCACTTGTTCGTCGCCGTCGTTGGTGGGGATGTAGGTCTTAATCGTACCGGAGCGCACGGCGTAGATGGCCCGTCCGGGATCGCCGATATTGTATAAATGTTCTCCGGGCTGCAGTAAATAGTGTTTTTTCACGATGGAGCCGAGACAATGCAAATCCTCTTCAGGCAGATCCAACGGTAAACACAATTCTTCGGTTTTGTGGTTTTTTAAAGTAGTTTTTAAATTCGCAAAATTCACAACATTGCTTTTTAAATTCATGAGATATTCTGTCCCCTGCCAATAGTTGATGACACCAAAACCGAATCCGGCCTAGTTTAAGCTTCTTTTCCACCGTTTGCACTTAAATCGAACGGTTACCAGCCTTCAATACAGTTTTAAGGGTGCCAGCCCAAATCCACATTACCTGAACATTTTTCAAACACACTATATTTTGTCTGTTGTGCTAAGAGAATCAGCCGTTCGTTTTTTAACGGAACACGCTAATTTTATTATAATCAAATTAATAAACATTTTTTATAGTTGCGGCCAACAATATCTATGCATCTTGCACAAGTTAATATAAACCAACTCAGCTGTTTTTGCGTATAAGGAAATTTCTTAATATGTCATCATCCGTCAATCAAACCGTGGTTGATCAATTATTGGAAATCGCCGATCTGCTTGAACAACAACAAGCCAACCCTTTCAGGATCAACGCATTTCGCAAAGCCGCGGAGACCATACTCTCCCTGGACACCGATCTCGACTCACTCGTGGAAGACAAAGGCATCGACGGCTTGACGGTCTTACCCCATATCGGCAAAGGTATTGCCACCGCCATCTACGAAATCGTGGCCACCGGCCGCTCCAGCCGCCTGCAAGGTTTGCGTGGTTCGCTAAATCCGGAAAAACTGTTTCAAACCATTCCCGGCGTAGGCCCGGAACTGGCCAAACACATCCACGATGAACTGCAAGTGGATACCTTGGAGTCGTTGGAAATGGCGGCCTACGATGGCCGGCTGGACAAAGTGGAAGGGGTTGGCTTACGAAGAGCCTCGGCCATTCGCGCCGCGCTGGCACAAATGCTGGGCCGTAAGACCCACCCTAGAGCACATGGTCCGCAGACCGAACCCTCCATCGACATGCTTCTGGATGTGGACCTGGAATACCGGTCCAAAGCCGAGGCGGACAAACTCCCCACCATAGCCCCCAAACGCTTCAATCCCCACGGCGAATCCTGGCTGCCCATATTACACACGACCCGGGGTGAATTTCATTTCACCGCCTTGTATTCCAACACCGCCCGCGCCCACCAATTGAACCGCACCCGCGATTGGGTGGTATTGTATTTTTACGATAATCATCACCACGAATACCAGCACACGGTGGTGACCGAAACCCACGGCGCTCTCATCGGCAAACGGGTGGTACGGGGGCGGGAGCCGGAATGTTTGGAATACTACGCGCGGTCACGGTAAAGCTAACCACCCGAATGGTACATAACACATGCAATCTTGGCGCATTTATGTGCACCTTTAAC
>JASFLF010000558.1:0-3546 GCA_050118235.1 Gammaproteobacteria bacterium
GTGAATTAACTCGTCATGCCGCGCTGGCGTTGGAAGTGCAACACGCATTCATCGGCATCCTTCCCGATGGGCAAGCCGATCGGGTGAATATTCTAGCGGGTTATTTTAACGGTGAATTCGACGATGACTTTGAATACTGCCTGGACGGCACGCCATGCAATAATGTCATTAATCAACAGTTCCGCTTTTATCCTCGCAATGTGCAGCAATTATTTCCGGATAGACATCTCACTACCTTAAACGCCGAAGGTTACGCCGCACTGCCATTGTTTGATTCCAACGGTCAAGCCATTGGGTTGATGGCCGTGCTGGATGGCAAGCCCTTACAACATCCCGGCTTAATCGAAGCTGTGTTAAAAATTTTTTCAGTGCGGGCAGCGGTGGAAATCGAACGCAGTAATGCGGACAAGGCGCGGCGCATATCCGAAGACAGTTATCGCGCCATATTCGATGCCTACGAAGATGCCATTTTTATTCATGATATTGATAGTGGTGCCATAATCGATGTTAATCCCAAAGCCTGTCATGTATACGGATACAGCCGAGAAGAGATTTTAAAACTGGATATTGGCCAGTTGGGTTCCAGAGTAGAGCCATACACTCTGGAAACCGCTTTGATGTACATTCAAAAAGCAAAAAACGGCGTGCCGCAGCAAATGGAGTGGCACCGCAAGAACAAAGACGGTTCATTGCGCTGGGACGAGGTTTACATCAAGCGCGCTACCATAGGTGGCATTGATCGTATTCTTGCTATTACTCGCGATATTACCGAGCGAAAAGAACGCCAAGACGCATTAAGCAAAAGCGAAGATCGGTTACGCGCGACCGTGGAAGCATCCTTGGATTGTATTATTGGTATGGACGCCAAGGGTAACATCATCGAGTTTAATCCCGCTGCGGAAAATTGTTTTGGTTATCGCAAGCAACAGGCAATCGGAAAATCTTTAGCGGAATTGATCATCCCCGAGCGCTATCGCCAAGCCCACGTAGAAGGCGTGACACATTATCTCAACACCGGCGAAGGCGCATACCTTGGCAAACGTCTGGAAGTGACCGCGCAGCGGGCGGATGGAACCGAGTTTCCCGTTGAGCTGGCTATCGATGTGGCTCAGGGGCAAGGCGGTGAGATTTTTATCGGCTATCTGCGCGACATTACCGAACGCAAACAAGCCGAAGCCGAGCGCAGTCGCTTGGAGGCGCAATTGCGCCAGGCGCAAAAAATGGAGGCAATAGGTCATTTAACCGGTGGAGTGGCGCACGATTTTAATAACATACTCACCGGCGTAATGGGTTACATCGTTATGGCCACAGAACGTGTAGAGCAAACCGGCGATGAAAAACTGCGGAAATATCTGGATCGCTCGCAGAAAGCGGTACAACGTGCCCGGGATTTGATTCAGCAAATGCTCACTTTCAGCCGCGGACAACGAGGCGAACCCAAAGCACTATCGTTGACGCCGTTGCTCAAAGAAACCGTGAAGCTGTTCGAATCCACCTTGCCTGCCACCATAGAAATGCAAACCGATTTTGCCTGCACGCCTGCCGTCATGGTGGATCCAGTGCATGTGGAACAAGTGTTAATGAACTTAATCATCAATGCGCGTGACGCCATGCAAGGCAGTGGAAAGTTAACGTTAAAACTGCGTCAAATCCATTGCGGTGACTGCGTATGTACCTCTTGCCGCCAGCCCGTCAGCGGCGACTACATTGAATTGTCCGTGGCCGACTGTGGTCCCGGTATAGACCAGGAGATTATCGACAGGATATTCGAGCCGTTTTTTTCCACTAAGGAAATAGGTAAAGGCAGTGGCATGGGGCTGGCTACGGTCCACGGTATCGTGCACGAATGCAAAGGCCATATTGTGGTAGATACAAGTCTCGGCGGAGGTTCCACCTTTCGCGTGTTGCTTCCCCCCATAGCGGCGCCACACTACGAAGCGGCTCGGTCGCCGGAACAAACACCAGGCGTGGCAGTGTCGGGTCATGTATTGAATGGCCGAGTCCTGTTGGTGGAAGATGACTTCACTGTAAGCGAATTCATGCAGGATATACTGTCAGATTGGGGTTTGGAAGTAACTTTATTTAATAACGGCATTGATGGCTTGAAGCACTTCGCCGATGAGCCGGAGCGTTTCGATTTAGTAATACTGGATCAAACCATGCCTAAAATCACCGGCATGCAAGCCGCTGAACAAATGTTAAAACTTCGCCCCCATATGCCCGTAATACTGTATACGGGATTCAGTGAGCAAGTCTCAGAGGCAAAAATAAAATCCATGGGCATACGCGCCCTGGTAAAAAAACCTATCGATGTTGACGAGTTTTTTGCCTTACTCACTAGATTGTTGCGCTAACTCAAGACAATGAACTGCGCAACTTGACCCGTTAAAATAAAAAGCCGTCGAAAGCACTCTCAATGATATGTGTCCGGGCCGGGCATAAACCGAGTCGAACCCGGCAAAGCCGACGATCATTGCTGGCCCGCATTTCTCGCCAGGATCGCGGAAGCAGGCGCGGGATTACGTTCTTTGCTCCATAAACGGTACATACCATTGCTCGTATCCTTAGGCGCCGCACTGGAACGAAAAGCGTAGCCGTAGCTACGCTACGGTTTGGCTGCTTTCGCACATTTTTGTGCTTCGCGGCATAAGTGCTTCCTATACAAAAGTGAAGAGCAAGCCTACGGCTACGAAGACAAGCCGGAACCGCTATAGGCATGATCGAAAAACACTCTGTTTTTTGTACTTTAACCTTTGCTCCGCCATGGTAATCTCTTACGCAAATTTGCCGCCGCCTGGTGAGAAATGCGGACTAGCGATTCTCGTCATCGCGATAATGACCGCGGCGGTGACACGGAATATCGGCCTGTCTCTGTAATAAAATCTTCTGGAAGACTCTGTTCCACGATGTGTTTGCCTTCCTCCAGTAAAAATCGTAAAAAAATTGCCGAGGCAGGAGGCATATATTTGTCCTTGGAATACACTATGTACCAGCGTTGCATTAAGGGAAATCCCTCTACATCCAGGGTTAGCAGCGAACCACTATTGAATTCTCTCGCAATGGCAAATTTCGACAAGATAGACAGTCCCATTCCGTTGATCACCGCTTGTTTTAGAGCTTCATTGCTGCTTAATTCCATGCTGACTTGCAGCTTAATATCATGACGTAACAAAAAACGTTTGAGAGCAATCCGGGTTCCGGAGTTTGGCTCGCGCAACACAAACGATTCCCGTTGTAACCTGTCAATGCTTATGTTGTTTTGAGTTGCCAGGTGATGGCCCTGCCAGGCCACAACTACCAATGGATTTTCAATAAAAGGAATGGTCGCAACTTCTATGTCATCCGGCAGTAAATCGATAATGTAAAAATCGTCTCGGTTGTTGCCCAACCTATGTAACATGCTTTCCCGGTCCAGGATGTTCATGGATACCATCACATCGGGATAGCGCTGTTGAAATTGTTTTAACAATAGTGGCGCGAAGTATTCGGTAGTCGATACCCCGGCAAAATTTAAAGTGCCGCGAATAATATTTTTTTCATTTGCCA